>JACQGJ010000469.1 GCA_016199605.1 Armatimonadota bacterium
CTGCGCTACAGCGCCACCCACCGCAACCCCTACAACCTCGTCTATCGCCTGACTCCGTTCGAGGCGTATCGGCAGGGATTGGTCAAGCGGATCGAGGTCGCTGGCGTAGAGCAGCAGGATGACGCCAACCGGGTGTTCCTGCGAGTAGACGGAATCAGGAGCGAAAAGAAGACGCTCACCGCCCGCGTGAGTTTTCACAAGCTGATGGCAGACGGAACCGTGAAGGAGCAGACCATTACCGTAAGGCCCGGCGATGACCTCCAGTCGAAAGCCAATCGCCCGGAGTACGCGGGATTCGAGGTCGAGGAGATCAGCTTGGGTGGCGGCTTTGTCCGATTCACGAACGGCGTGGAACTCCACACCGGCGAGGCGCAGGGCGCGGACAAGGAGGCGATCTTCGAGGCGCAGATTCGCTACACCCTTGAGGAGGATCTACGAAAGCAGGCGCGGCTGAAGCCCCTCGGCATCAAGGTGCTGTCCCTGTTCTTCATTGATCGGGTTGACAACTATGCCCGAGAGAACGGCATCATTCGACAACTGTTCGCAAAGGCTTTCGAGGACCTGAAGCAGACGCATACAGACTGGCAGAAGGTTGACCTGGAATCAGTCCAAGCTGCCTACTTCGCGCAGCGGCGAACGAAGGGCGGTGAGGTGATTCTCGAAGACAGCAAGACCGGCGAGGCAGAGAAGGACAAGGAAGCCTACAACCTTATCATGCGAGATAAGGAACGGCTGCTCTCCTTCGAGGAAGACGGACGCCCCGGCGTGGCTTTCATCTTTTCGCATTCTGCATTGCGAGAAGGGTGGGACAGCCCGAATGTCTTTCAGATCTGCACGCTCAACCGGACGGTATCCGAAGTGAAGAAGCGGCAGGAGATCGGGCGAGGGGTGCGGCTGGCGGTGAATCAGCAGGGAGAGCGCGTCTTCGATGAGTAAGTAAACGTTCTTACGGTGGTGGCGAATGAGAGCTATGAACGATACGTCGGGAACCTGCAAGCGGAGATTGAAGACGAGTTCGGCAAAGAGGGGCTGCCACCCAAGCCTGCCAATGCGCGTCGACGGGGTGTGGCAAAGCTGCGGAAGGAATACACGCTGAAGCCTGAGTTCAAGGAACTGTGGGAGCGAATCAAGCATAAGACGCGCTACGCGGTGAAGATTGACAGCGAGAAGCTGATTTCCGAAGTAGTTGCCGAGTTAGACAAAGCCGAGGTTCGCCCACCTCGGATTACCATCACCAAAGCGCAAGTCGAGGTCGGAACAGACGATGCGTTCGACGCGCTGCAGATGAGCGCAGCGAAGACGGTACTCGACCTCGCCGGACGTTATCCGCTTCCGAACTTGGTGGAGGTTATGTATCACCTGTTGCAGCACACGACCCCTCCCGTCCGCCTCACACGTCGCACGCTGCTTGAGATCTACAAGCGGACAAGTAAGCAGCAGGCAGCCGTGGATAACCCGCACGAGTTCGCCACCGTCGCAGTGCGCATCATCAAGGACAACCTCACCGACCAGTTGGTGGACGGGATTCAGTACGAGAAGGTCAACGCATGGTACGAGATGGCGCAGTTGGAGGCGGAGATTGCCAGTTGGGAGGAGTATCTTGCGCCAGCCGGGCACTCGGTCTACGACCACGTCGTCTACGACTCCGAAGTCGAGAAACGGTTTGTGGAGGACTTGGAGAAGCGCGACGATGTGAAGCTTTACCTCAAGCTGCCCGGCTGGCTCACGGTCCAAACCCCCATCGGTGAGTACAACCCCGACTGGGCGCTGGTGTTGGAGCCACGTGACAGCCACGGCCAGCCGACAGGCGAGCAACTGCTTTACTTGGTGCGTGAAACGAAGGATGGGAGCTTTGACCGCAACGCCCGCCACAACGAGGCCCGCAAGGTGCGATGCGGCGCGAGGCATTTCGAGGACGCGCTCGGCGTCGACTACAAAGTGCTGACGAAAGTCAGTGAGTTGCCGTGAAGTGCGTAGGAGCTTTTCACTACCACACCATTCAGTTCCGGGTCCCTGAGCCCGTTTCCCACGCCAACATCTCCGCGTAGCGACAGAGGTACAGGAAGCAGCTATTGGGCCAGGAAACGATCCGCGAGTGGGCACACCACGAACTTGGGGGTAGCGGAGGATTAACCAGACACCGTTCTACTCTGGGGCCTGTGCTTTCGCAGTCAGAGCGATGGCGCTCGGGGGTTCTCTTGCCCTCTTCGCCGCATAAGCCGGTTCTCAGCAAGGAACACCACCCGATGCACGCGTTATTCCCTCCTGCGACTTCGAGGGCCTTCCACCCGCCTGCACGCCCGAGCTTTTCTCCGACCTGATGCCCGCCGCCATCAATCGGCAGGACATCGGACAGTGGGCTGCGAAGAACGACATCGTGTCGACCCGGGCGCAAGACCAGCGGAGGTAAGACCGTGCGTGTGTTTGTTTCTTGTTGCTGTCGCTGCTCTACACGGCGACTGAGACGGAACGTCGCTATGCCAAAGGCCCGGTGGTGACACTATGTTCAACTGCTGAATGCCAGACTCAAAAGGAAGATGCGCAATTCTGCTTGATGAGTGGATGTCCAGCGTGAATCATAGGGCTGACGGTGTTTACGAAGGAAGTTCGGCGCTGGTCGAAGGGGGCTACGACCTCGCTAAGCATCTTGTTGACCCCCGGTGGCTTCAGATCGAACTAAAGTGAATCTTCCCAATGACTATGAGGGGGTAGAGATGGTTATCAAGCGAAGAGAAATCCGCGGGTTGTTTTGTCTCGTGATAGTCTGGAGTGTGATACAAGTCGGTTTCGGTGCAATGCCCGCCGGGGCGGCGGAGCAGGCGTTTCCAATTAAGGAATTCAACATCCTTCAGCCGACGCTCCGCTGCCCGTTCCTGGCGATGCCTCCGGTCATCGACGGCAAGCTGGATGAGGTGGTCTGGCTGGAGGCGCAGCGAATTCCAAGCCTCTGGACGTATGGCGAGGACGATTCGGGGGTGCCGCCGACGACGGTGGCGCTGGGATGGGACAAGGAAAACCTGTACGTCGGGTTTATCTGCGGCTTGCCGACAGCAGAGGAGAAGCCGTCGGCTCCGCCGGTGAAGAGCGACGCGGTGGAGATCGTGCTGGACGGCCGGAAGGCGGGCGGCGACTTGCTGCGCATCGAGGTTGACCGGGCGGGGAAGGCCGTCCGCAGCGTATGGGCGGACGGGAAGGAATGGCGCGAAGCCCCCGCGCCCGCGGCCGGTGAGAAGGACATCGGGACGGCCACAGGCACGCGCCTCGGCTTCAGGATGGTGGAACTGGGAGTTCCCTTCTCCGTTCTCAAGCTGAAGGAGCTGCGGGAGGGCGCGTCGCTGGGCCTCAGGCTCCGTCGCAAGCAGGAGCGGGACCTGCAGGGAGTCAGCGACATGGCGGGCAAGGTTTGGGCGTCGCGTAAGACATGGCACGCCTGGCCGAGCGACGCGGCATTCCAGGAACCGGGGAAAAATGACGGCGGGCTCCTGGTTTTGACGAGGAACCCGGTGGCATATTTCCCGTTTCCGGAAGCCAACCTTGATGCCGACGGATTCTGGTGGCCCTGGTACCGCGCTTATGCGACCGGCAATTTTCAGGGGAAGGTGGGTATGGTCATAGAGAAAGATGGCCGGATCGAGCGGCAGATGCTGGGCACGGTGAATTATGCAAAGGGACAGGAAAGGACCGGCTATTTCGCCGACAGCGAGATAGCCACCAATAACAAGTTCCCTTGTGTGGGAAGCTACACGATTGCCTTTGTCACGACGGATAACGCCGGGAATATCCTCTACCAGACTCCGCCTGTGTCGGCGTATGGCGGCAGACTCCGCTTGGCCGGTCTCTTGCCCGCCTACTACAACGACGAGGAGGCGATCCACCTGTCCGTGTGCTTTACGGGGCCGGTTGACGAAATCGACCGGATGGCGAGCCAACAGCAAAAGGCGAAGGAGCCTCTCTATTATGTGCGCATGACCATGCGGGCCATGGCGTTCGAGGGCAAAGCCGGGGTGGAGAAGGACACGTACTTTTTTCGTGAGCGGTACATCTGTCTCTTCCGGCGCTCCACGAATTTTGGGTCCACGGGTCTTTCCAGCGTGTGGGACCTCCGCGGGTTGCCGCCGGGAAGATACGGGTTCAAGGTTCAGCTCATAAAGAACAGCGATTTTGACGTTGCCAGTTGGCAACAGAACAGTTGGAAGCGCGGGATGGGCCTGAACATCGTGGAGGAGCTGCCGGAGCAGGAGTTCCATATTCTCCGGCCGCCAGAGGAAAAACAGCCGGAGGAGGTGAAGAGCGTGACCGTCGGCCCGGAAGGCGGAATCCTCGTCAACAGCAAGCCATTTATGCCGTTAGGGGTTTACCACGCTCTTAATGATGAGTATCGCTTCCTGCCGCCCGGACTTTACCGAGCCAGGGACCAGTATCACGGAACCATCCGCAGGTTGGGATTTAACTTCATTGAAGGAACACGCGAGGCGACCCCCGAAGACGTTGTCCGGCAACTGGACCTCGCCTGGAAATCAGGATTGTACGCGGGCATGATTACGGAATCTACGAACTGGCCAGGTGTGTTTACCGACCAGGAGCGGGAGGGAGGACTGGCCAAGGTCCGGGCCGCCGCGGGGCATCCGGCTCTGCTCTTCATCTTCCAGCCGGACGAGCTTCTGGGATACGGCGGGGATCACACCCACCCCGCGGTTACACCTGCCAAGAAGTATTATGCCGCCGTGCGCGAGATCGCGCCCCAGTATTTGGTCTTTGCGGATACGACCTCGTATCCGGCGATGTTTCCTGAGCGCGGTCGCGATATTCTGGAGACCTACGCTGGTTTCGTGGACGCGATTGGCATTGATAGTTACAATGTCGGCGGTTGCAGCAACATGCGGAATTACTACGACAGCGCCCGTCTGGTCAACAGCGTGGTGCGGCCTCTCGGAAAAACGCAGGTTTTCGTTCCACAGGCAAACGTTGTGGCACCCATCCAGTATATGCCGTCGCCGGTGGAGATGCGGGCGCAAGCTCTTCTCACGATCATGGGCGGCTCCAAAGGCGTGGCCTGGTACACGTACGCCAGCCATGGAGTTTACCAGGAAAACGGCCTCCTCGAATACCCACAGGGATGGGCGTATATGAAGAAGCTCAACCGGGACTTGCTGGAGCTGACGGACGCGGTAGCGGGGAAGAGGTCGGAGGACGTGATAGTGTTTCCATCTGAAGGGACGCTGGGAGTTCGCATGACGACGCCGAATAAGGAGTACGTCTTCGTGGCCAATCTCGACCGCGCGCCGAAGTCCCTGGCAGTGGAGCGACCTCAAATGCAGGCGGGTATGCCCGTGGCTGTGCACGGCGAGTGCCGAACCATCAAGAGCGAAGTCGGCGGGTGGGCGGACCGATTCGAACCCTATGGAATACATGTATACGTTTTGGATACGGGCAGGGAATGATTACGGGGCTCCTATGATGCACCCGAAAGGGCAACGTCCGAAACGCTATCCCAGTCCCTGGCTCTCAGCGACGAAGGGCGGCCCGGCTACGACCACGAGAAGGAGGATGCGCGCTTCCTGTGCCGACGAAAGCCTGCCGCCTCGGCGCGCGATTTTGCACGATGAAATGTCTCGTTAGATCTCTTTCCGTCACCTCCATATTCCTCCTCGCTTCTTCACTCGGTATGGCAGCCAATCAGAAGATCGTGGTTGTCAATGGGGACTTCGAGGACGCCGCCATCCCGCTGAACGGCTGGAGTGCGGCTGGGTCCGGCGGTGCCGCGGACGTGCAGGTATCGTCAGGCTTCTGGAGGAAATGCACGGTTCGCTTCAGCAGCGGCCCGTATGCGAAGGCCACTCTGTATATCGGCGCCTACGCCTCACCCTCGGGCCGGTGCTGGATAGACAACCTTCAGCCCTCGGGGTTCGCGGTCGTGAACCCGGGGTTCGAGCAACTCACGCCTGACGGTAAAGCCTGCGCTGGATGGTCCCTGGACGGGCCCGGAAGCATCACACGCATAGACAATGCGCGCGCCTCCGAAGGCAAGCACTCGATAATGCTGTTCGATCCCTCCTGCGCGGCGGAGATGATAAGGGTCAGCCAGACTGTGGAGGTGAAACCCAACACCGACTGCAGCTACACCTTCGACTTCTACATGGAGGACGATTTCTATGGCGGGATACGGTGTAGTGTGCTGGCCGCTGACACCCCGGAATACGCGTACCTGGGGGGACTGGTCGAAGACCTGGACGAAGTGATCGCCGACCGTTCTTTCGTGGGTTCGCGGCAAGCCAGGCTGCGACTGGAGGGCGGCGATGTCTCGCTGTCTCAGAGAATCGGGGTTCCATCGGGGGCGATGCTGGAGACTTCATTCAGCGTCAAGTGCAAGAAACTCGAGGGCGACGTGAAGATGGACGTGGTGGACGGCAGGACGGGCCGGGTTCTGGCCTCAGCCAAGGGTGATCCTACACGGAAAGACTGGAACGCTCTGAAGGCCAGGTTCGTGTCGGTATCGTCCTCTGTATCGATCCGCGTGGAAGGCACGGGGAAAGGAGAGGTTCTACTCGACAACGTCCGTCTGTCCTATCCGCAGTTATTGCCTGAGCCGCAGCGGATCGTCTGGCGCAAGGCCAAGGACAGCCTGCCGCTCTCAGGCAGGCTCACCTATTCCATCCGGAGCATCCGCCCAGGGGAGCTGCAGGCCGCGTCTGGACTGTTGAAGACCGGGCTGGAGATTCTGCGGAAGGACCTATCTCCCATGAGTGCGACTCTGGAGGAAAGTGCCGATGGACGAGGCGAGCTTCGTATCGTGATAGATGCAAAGGCGCCAAACATCCCGAAGGGAAAGGGTGAAGAGTCGTACTATCTGAAAATCGACCGCAAGGGAGTCGTCGTAGAGGCCGTCACGGAGCGAGGAGCCTTCTACGGGTTGATGACCCTTCTCCAGCTTCTCTCGAAGGATAACGATGGAGTGCC
>JACQGJ010000470.1 GCA_016199605.1 Armatimonadota bacterium
ATGACCTGTGTCGTCATTGCGGATCTGGATGACGACAACAAGATGTGGCGACTCGTTAACTATGAGTACAACCAGGACGTCTGCCAGTGGCAGTGCGACTTCACGGGAAACGAGTGGTTCAGTATGGGACACTACGACGAACGCCAGCGCCGCTGGATTTCGTGGCTTGAGAACCCGTTCTGCTTCTACGACCTCGATGGCGACGGCGACCCGGAAGTCGCCGTGCGTTACAGCGGCAACGACCTGGCTGTTCGCTCTCTTCGATACAGCTTCGACGTTGACAACGACGCGACGCCGGACAGCCCGAAGGATTACGACTTCTCGGTCACAGCTCTCGGTAGTGTTCAGTGTCCCGAGGAATTGGCAACCACGTTTCCGTTGCGAGGCGGCGGCAAGCTGACCTACGTGTCGTGGGAGCACGCCCGAGAGTTGGCCGAGTGGGCGCCCTGGAGTCGCGCTGAGTTGTGTTGGGACGAGAACGACAACAATGTGAACCCCAATGGGCCTGAGCGAGTTCACGAGCGTTGGGAGGGAGTCATTGCTCACGGCGCGAAGCTCTTCCCGCAGGAGGGCGGTCCGAGCTGCGGACCCTTCAACAAACGATATGAGGCGGACAACGACTTCAGCGGCCGCATGGGATTGTACCTTTCAGGGATCGACCATCGGTTTCACCTTCGTGGAGCTGAGCTCGGGTGGCTCGACGCGGACTATGACAACAACGGACGCGTCGACATGCGGTTTCGCTACGAAGACACCGATGGCAACGGTTTCTTCGACACGTGGCACGTGGACACGGACGCCGACGGCAAGGAAGAGTGGTCCGCACGCTTCTCTGAGGAGCAAGTGCGGCTCGTGTCGTGGGATTACCGGGAGATGCGCCAAACCTACACGCAGGTACTGGCCAGAGCAACCTCCAATCAGGCGCGTCGATTGTCTGCGCTCAAGAGACCCAAGGATCCAATGGATGCAAAGGTCGAACGCTACTGGAAAGAGGGACTGCCGGGTTTCTACGCAGCAGAAAAAGTTCGGGGGAGCCGGGAGGGGGCGCGTTACTACACCGATCTGATGCTGGCGGAGTTGGCGACCAAGAGCGAAGTTCCGGTGTTCCTTCCTGACCGCAAAGAGAAGATCCCTCCTGTGATAGTTGGATTGAAGCTCACCAACACGCTGCCGACCGAACGCAAAGACGAACCGGTCGTCCTCTCGCTTTCGAAGCTGCCTGAGGTTCGCGCCGCACTCCGACGCGATCGTCCCTTTGTCGCCCTCCGTGATGGTGACCGTCTGGCCGCGGCGCAGGCCGATGATTTGAACGGGGACGGGGTATTTGATGAGGTCGTCTTCCAGACGAGCCTCGCGGCCAGGGAAACGAGAACCGTGACTCTGATCGCTAATCCTCCGCGTCCCCTGGTGGACGAGAAGAGGACGGCGGCAAACCTCTACATGGGCGCGAGCCTTGGCTGGGAGTCTAATCTCATCGCCTACCGCTCCTACTACGGCAAGATCGACCTCTTCGGCAAGAAGGAAAGCCTGCTCAAGTTACGAGACTTGAAGGGTGCCTATCATCGCGAGGCCGACTGGGGGATGGATATCCTGCACCTCGGTCCTTCCGCTGGAGTGGGAGGGTTGTATCTCTGGTCAGGAGGGAATCCGGTCCCGGCGATGAATGAAGAAGGCCAGCGGGAGAACGTCAAGATATCCAAACGGGTTGTAGTGGACGGAGGTCTGCGTTCCATCGTGGAAGTGAAACTGGAAGGGCTTCGGACCCCTCAGGGTGTTTTCAACCTCACGAGGCGGTTCTCGATCTACGCCGACGAGCTGTATACAGAGGAACAACTGACGATCACCGGAGGCAACGGCGGGGACATCCTGTATAGCCCGGGGCTCCTTCGCATCGAGGGAGAGCGGTTTGAGAGGGGGAAAGTTGGGGCCTTGTCTTACGTATGCAACTGGGGGAAACAGAGCCATCCCGACGTGTCTGAGGCGGGTGAGCTTGGCCTGGCTCTGATTGCACGACCCGACAAGGTCGTCGAGGTCGCTGCCACAGAGCACGACCACGTCCTCCGTTGTCGAGCTCGCAGCGGCAAGTCACAGAGGCAATACCTTGTCGCCGACTGGGCGAAAGGGAAACGCTATGCCAATGCGGAGGAGTGGCGGGCCTTCATCGCCAACCTGTCGCAACGGTTGGCCGCGCCAGTGAAGTGGAGTCGGGAGACCGGAGCCTGAGATCGTATCCAAGAAGCCCCGGGTTGATTAGCATCCACCCCTACGCCCGGGACGAATTTGCGCAAGACGTAGGGGTTGATGTCGAACTCGCAGAGTTCGCAATCAACCCGCTCCAACTGAGACCAAGCCGTCAACGTCAGCGTTCGGGATAGGGTGGACGGACTCTTCGATCCATTGGCAGGCAGGGAGCCGGTAGAGTCGTGATCTTTGGTTATACTCGTTAAGGTTGAAAACACCGCATTGTTGTGAGACAGTTGGACGCCTGCCCGCAGGACAGGAGTCGAACTTACCACGGCGGGCGGGTTCGACAGTCCAACTGTCTCACAACGGGGGATTCTCCTCCTTAACGAGTATATGTAAAAGCAAATCCATCTCGGAGGAAAGTTCATGCTTCATGATCGTCGTCTTACAGAAGTCCGTCATCTCAATGAGCCTCTCAGGTTTCCCGGCTACGCACGCGTGGAAGATTGGGAACAGGAAGCGGCTCAGCTTCGGCGCCATATCCTGGTGACTACCGGGCTCTGGCCTTTTCCGGAGAAGACCCCACTTCGGACCCGGCGCTTTGGCAAGAACGAGGGTGACGGTTTCACCGTCGAGAAGGTCTACTTTGAGAGCTACCCAGGGTTTCTGTGTACCGGTAATCTGTATCTCCCGGTGCGGAAGAAAGGTCCCTTCCCTGGAGTGCTCAACCCGCACGGGCACTGGGCCACCGGTCGTATCGAGGATCAAGTCCTCGGCTCCATTCCGGCTCGGTGTCTCACTTTTGCGCGGCAGGGCTATGCCGCGTTTGCCTACGACATGGTCGGATACAACGACTCGATGCAAGTGGATCATCAACTCGCTGGCGAACGCAACCATCTGTGGGGAATCAGCTCGATGGGGCTGCAACTGTGGAACAGCCTCCGTGCTGTGGACTTCCTCTGCTCGCAACCGGAAGTGGATCCGACGCGAATCGGGTGTACCGGTGCCTCCGGTGGCGGGACGCAGACCTTCATGCTGACTGGGATAGAGGACCGGGTGAAGGTCGCCGCCCCGGTCAACATGATCTCCGCTCACATGCAGGGAGGCTGTGTTTGTGAGAACGCGCCCAGCCTGCGGCTCGACTACTACAACGTTCAGATCGCTTCGCTGATGGCTCCCCGTCCGATGCTCATGGTGTCTGCCACCGGCGACTGGACCAAGAACACTCCGGTGGAGGAATACCCGGACGTGAAGAGCATCTACCGATTGTATGGCGCCGAGGGGAACGTGGAGTCCGTGCAGTTCGACGCGCCCCACAACTACAACCTCGACAGCCGCAACGCCGTTTACCGGTTCTTTGCCCGGTGGTTGCTGGAGGTAAACGAACTGGACCGCTTCACCGAGAAGCCCTACAAAGTCCAACCTGCAGAGTTCCGAATCTTCCACAGCAAATCTGACTTGCCGAAGCGAGCTCTTGCTCAGTCAGGTGTTGTACGCGAGCGAGTTGCCGCGGCGAAAGCAGACCGCGACAGATTGCTGCCGAAGTCCGCCAGCGACTTGCCCGGTTTCAAAGACACCCTCGGCTCCGCTTTGCAGCACGCTCTCGCCGCCCGGCAACCGGATTCCAAGGAGATCAAGGTCTACAGCAGGGAGGTTGTTGGCGGGGTGAGTGGAAGCGAGGAGAGTCTTGTTCTGGGACGAAAAGGCAAGGGAGACCGAATTCCAGGGCTGATGCTGCGTCCGCCCTCAGCCTCGACGGTGGCGATCGTGGTCTCTGCCGAGGGAATACCCGGAGCGATCAAGTCCGGCAAGCCCGGACCCGTCGTCAAGCAACTGCTGAAGCGAGGAAACGCCGTCTTTGCTCTGTCCCCTTTTGCGACCGCCGGCGCCCAGGACCGGCGCGATTTTAGCGATGTCGCCCATGCCACCACCTATAACCGCACCCCCACGATGCACCGCGTCCAGGACCTCCTCACCGCTGTCGCCTATCTCTCCTCGAGACGGGAGTTCCGGCAGATCCACTTGATTGGTCTTGGAGAAGCCGGGCTGTGGGTTTTCCTCGCTCGATCCCTGACACAATCGGTAGGCAAGACCGCGGTGGATCTCGATTGCTTCAACGACCGAACCGACGCCGACTTTCTCAAACGCCTCTACGTTCCGCTTCTTCGCCGCGCGGGAGATTTCCTCACGGCGGCTGCTCTGATTGCTCCGGCCTCGCTGCTGTTGCACAACGCGGGCGACAAGTTCTCTGCTGCAGGAGTCAAAAAGGTCTACGCCAATCTCGGAGGGGCGGGGGCGCTCACTGTATCAAAGGACCGGATGGCGGAGAGTGCGATTGTGGATTGGATCACGTAAGGTTTGGCGATATGCGACCGACGCGGTGGATGTGGCAGTCCCTCGCGACCGCGCTGAGCCGCGTTTATGATAGAATCCTTGAACGGCTCTCGTATCGATCACAGAGAGGAACGGGCTATGAGACGCGAGTTTGACTCGCCCTTCACGGAGTAGGGGCAGTAGAACTGCCGATTCATAGTTGCGTCCAGGAGTCCAACTCCTGGACGAACGGGGCTGGTCTTGAGGGAGATATATGAGCAATGGGAGTTACCGTGCAAGCGTCCATCTTTCGTGAATACGATATCCGCGGTGTCGTCGGAGACACGGTGGATGAGGGAGTTGCCGCGCAGATCGGTCGCGCTTTCGGAACCTACCTGGCTCGGAAGGGAGCAATAACTTGCGTCACCGGTCGAGACAACCGCTTCAGCTCCGAGTCGCTGCAGCAAGCCACTAACCGTGGGCTGAACGAAGCCGGTATCAACGTTATTGATGTGGGCATGGTCATCACCCCGATGGTCTACTATGCCCAGAAGGCTTGGGACCTCGGCGGGTCCCTGATGGTTACCGCAAGCCACAATCCGCCGCAATACAACGGGTTCAAGATGACGGAAGGGCCGGGCTCGCTTTACGGCGAGGAGATCCAGGGCTTGTACCGTCTCATCCAGGTTACGGACTTTGAAAGCGGCGCAGGGACGGTCGAGAAGCGTGAGATCAGCGACGCTTACCGGGAGATGATAGCTGGAAAGATCAAGCTGGGACCTCGCCGGTTGGGTGTCGTTATTGATTGCGGCAACGGAACCGCCGGTCCGTTCGCTCCCGGAATTCTTGAGGCACTTGGCGCCGAGGTCAGGCAACTCTACTGCGAGTCCGACCCGACCTTCCCCAACCATCATCCCGATCCGACCAAGATCGACAACGTGCAGGACCTGATTCGTTGTGTGCTTGAGAACCGAGCCGACCTTGGGCTCGGGCTCGATGGCGACGGAGACCGCATTGGGGTCGTTGATGACACGGGTGAGATCGTCTGGGGCGACCGTCTCATGATCCTGTATGCCAAAGAACTGCTCGAGCGACAACCGGGCAGCAAAGTGATCCTCGATGTGAAGTGCTCGCAAGTCCTGTATGACTCGATTGCCCTGCTTGGCGGCCAGCCGATCTGGTCGAAGACCGGTCACTCACTCATCAAGGCCCGTATGAGAGAGGAACAGGCGCTGCTTGCGGGCGAGATGAGCGGCCATACTTTCTTTGCCGATGAGTACTACGGTTATGACGATGCCGTTTACGCAGCCGCTCGCGTACTCCGAATTCTGTCGCGAACGAACCGCTCGCTCTCCGCCCTCCTTGGCGAATTCCCGGAGCGCCAAGCGACTCCTGAGGTTCGACCTTTCTGCTCCGACGACCGGAAGTTTGAGGTCGTCCGGAAGTCTCGCGACCTTCTGGCGAACCGTTACCACAACATCGACATCGACGGGATCCGATTCTGGGTGGACGATACCACCTGGGGCCTAATCCGCGCCTCCAACACCCAACCTGCCCTCATCGTCCGCGGCGAATCGGCCACCATCGAAGGGCTGGACGCGGTGAAGCAAACAATCAGCGACACTCTAAAAGAAGTCGGAGGCGTGGAAGTGAACTGGGAAACGCAGGGAGAGTGACATGCAGGCAGTCCTGAAAGTCAGAAAGTAAGGGTTCACCCTGACCCCCCAACCCCCGGCCTGCCGAGATGAGCGGGCGTCAGCACGGAAACACTTTGACGAACCTTGGCTCGTGTGCTATAACCCACCTCCGAGATTGCC
>JACQGJ010000471.1 GCA_016199605.1 Armatimonadota bacterium
GCACCACAAGGCGCTTTGCAACTGGGGCAATGCTCTCCTGGCTCACGCGAAGACGAAGCAGGGAGCGGAGGCGGACCAGTTGTTTGGGCAAGCGTGCGAGAGGTATGAAGCCGCCGTGAAGATCAAGCCGGCCATGCACGAGGCGCTGAACAACTGGGGTACGGCTTTGGCGGATCAGGCGAAGACGAAGGAGGGTGAGGAGGCGGACGGGTTGTTTGGGGAGTCGTATCAGAAATACAGCAAGGCGCTGGAGATCAAGCCGGACAAACACGAGGCTCTCTACAACTGGGGTACGGCTTTGTCGGATCAGGCGAAGACGAAGGAGGGTGCGGAGGCGGACCGGTTGTTTGCGGAGTCGTATCAGAAATACGGCAAGTCGCTGGAGATCAAGCCGGACAAGCACGAGGCGCTGAACAACTGGGCCACCGCTCTGTGGGATCAGGCGAAGACGAAGCAGGGACCGGAAGCGGACCGGTTGTTGGCGGAGGCGTGTGAGAAGTATGCAGCCGCGGCGATGATCAAGCCGGACAAGCACGAGGCGTTTGCCAACTGGGGCATCGCTATCCTGGCTCAGGCAAGGACGAAGCAGGGAGCGGAGGCGGACCGATTATTTGCGGAGGCACAAGAGAAGTTGCTGACGGCCGAAGCAATTACTCCGGGGAGTGGCTCATACAACCTAACCTGCGTTTTTTCTCTTCGGGGGGAAGAGGACAAATGTCGGGAATGGCTGCTCAAGGCGGAATCGCACGGCGAACTGCCATCGAGGGAACATCTGGAGTCGGATAGCGACCTCGACAACGTCCGCAACTCGGAGTGGTTCCAGGAGCTTCTGTCGGAATGCTAAGGGTTCGGCGGGGATGGAATCGGCTCCCGGCGACGTGGAACCGGGGGATGGATGACCTGCAACCGGGTTTGGGCGGACTGTAAACGGGTATATGTGATTTGCAGATGGGTGCGGGTGCGCGGCTCTTCGGCGACTCTCTCCCCCGAAGGACCATGCAACCACATATCCCGCAACAATATCTGGAATTCAAGGAGGTTTGGAGATGGCAAGGACTATCCTCAGAAGCAAGGGCCGAACAGGCTTCACACTCATCGAATTGCTGGTGGTGATCGCGATCATCGCCATCTTGGCAGCGATTCTGTTCCCCGTATTTGCCAGAGCAAGGGAGAAAGCTCGCCAGACAAGCTGTGTCAGCAACCTGAAGCAGCTCGGGCTCGCCTTCATGACCTACGTGCAGGACTACGACGAGCAAATGCCGGGCGCCGCGCAAAACGATGCGCTGACCTCCTTCGGTAGTGTCTATGGACACTGGGTAGTGGCGACCGTGCCTCCCGTGGACGTCGCAAACGGAGGGCTGTATCCGTATGTGAAAAACGAGCAGGTGTACCGTTGCCCTTCCGACTCGAATTACGCTACCAAGAAGCTGAGCTACTCCATGAACGTCTACTGTGCCTGGAAAGCTTTGGCGGAAGCGCAGGCGGACAGCACGACGATCCTGCTGGTGGACGAAAGCGCGACTCTCAATGACGGCTACTTCGCTCCGCCGACTGACATTCCCTCGTTCGTCCACAATGGTGGAGCCAATATGGCTTTCCTCGATGGTCACGTGAAGTGGATGAAGCAGTCTCAAGTCACGGCCGCGAACTGGACGTTCTGAGTAGCGTTCATGGTGGAAAACATTCCGTGGTGCGCAATCCCGGTTCATGTGCGGGCCTGCGGCGTTGGGTTGGACGCTTAAAGCAGTAACCTTGAGTCGTATCGCTCCCCTATCGAGGAGGTCGGGATGCTGTCGGAGATTTACCCACGTTCTCCGGCTTTCTCGCTGCAGGGGCTGAACCAACTCCAGGTAGCCGTTTTACTCCTGTCCCCCACCTGCTGATGGCCCGGTTGGGTCGGCGCCGCTCCTTGCTGTCTCCTGCAGACACGCCGAATTCATACTTCCTTTGCCAGAATCGCCTTCCTGCCACCCTGAGTGTACGTTCCCGACCGAAAAAGCCGGTTTCCGGGGGTCTCGGGCGACTTCACAGCCATTCCGGTTGGCTTCACGGAGACTCCGGCGCGCTTCACTTTCGCTCCGGTTGGCTACACGCCAGTTCCGGTGCGTTTCAGGACGGGCCAGGTTTGATTTCCGGTCGCCTGGGGCGGAAGAAGAGCGGTTCGGGGCTTAACGTTAGCCTTTGAAGGTCCCATTTGAATCACAAAGGAGGAGACAGACTCGACCGTCGAGTAGTTGGAGGGCTTATGAAAGTATTCGCTGGCAGCGACTCGCCACACACTATATGTGGCCAGAAGATCGCTTTTTCGTCCCAAAAGGGACGTTTGAGACACTACGGATTTCGACAAATCCGAATACTTTCACAAGCCCTTGGACTACTCGAACTCATGGAGTTCGCCGACGCAGGATGAAACGAGTTTAACTCGCAGAAACCGGGGTGAAGTAGTGCAACTACTTCACCATCGTTCGTTCGTATCGCCGGATCACCTCACCCTCCTGAACGGAAAGCAGCGGGAGAGGCGGGTTTGACACTGCCGGCGCCGTGCGATGGGGCGGGAGAAACAGGGCAACCCGGCATTCCGCTGCACATGGAGAATACAGATTGAAACATACTGCCAGAATGAAGAAGGTCGAAATCACTATCGTTGTTGCTTGCCTTGGTGTACTTGGCTCAATTGTTGGTCCGATGTTCGTCGGCCCATTCTATATCAGACATCGCTTTACCCCTCGCGAGAAGACCGCAACGATAGCGCAGTTGGAGAAAGACTTTGGTGTCAGGTTAGAGGCACGGCGTGTTGCTGTTCGGGGCGTGTACTACACCTTTGCGAGAGGCCCGTTGGTGTCATGGGGGAATGTTCCCTCCGGGCCTCCGATGTACATATTTGATTCGCAGGGCCATTTGGTGGATTACACTTTGGATGTAGGCGACGATCCAAGATTCGCGGACAAGTGGATTCACGGAACAACCTCTAACCGTGCGCTCCAGCCAACCGAGACCCGCTAACGCGGCTCGTGGTGGCTATCTTGATCGTTAACCCGGGCGGCCTGATGGATCGGGCCAACCGGGCGGAGTTTCTTATATGAGCGCCGGTTCGTCATGCGCTCACTCTCCGTTGCCTTTGCCGGGTAGCGTGGCCACCTGTGGCGTCGACAGGCTGAACTCCACCCGCTCCCCTTTGGCTCCGTAGTAGCCACCCCAGCCAAGACGGATGCCAACTATGTCGTCCAGGTCGAGTTGACCGTTGGGATCCTTCGCCCAGCCGGCGGGGCTGAGCTGACTGAAGGTTACAAACACAGGCTTGTGGCCTGGCAAGGCCAGTGACCGTCCGGTGTCGACGATGTATTGTCCCCCGCTTTTTTCCTGAAGGATGACCAACAGATTAGCTGGGGTCTTCTGGTCCTTTGGCGTCCAGGTTTGCACGTAAAGGACTTGGGCGCCACGGAGGTCGAGCGGCTGCGGGTAGTCGAAGTTGACAAACAGGAACGTGTCCACCTGGCCTTTGGTCAACTCACCCACCGCGCGCCATACCGGTTTCCCCGGCGCGCCTTGGGTCGCTTCCGGAGCCAACTGTGCCTGGACGAACTCGCCCGTGGCGAAGGAGGGCGCAACTGCCGGCAAAGGCTGAAGGGAAATACCAGGCAGCGGGCCGCTTTCGACTCTCATTCGACGAGGGGTGCGCGATGATGAGAACCGCAGCAAAACGCCTCCGTAGGCTTGGAGCTTCAGGCTGGACTTGCTGTCCTGCAAGGGTGTCATCGCTCCGGTAGCAGGATCCCACTGTTCTCCCGTACCTTTGCCCGCCGTGCTGACATCTCCCTCCCAGGGAACGCCGCTGTCGTTGATAAGGAAGTAGACGTGGTGACCCTCGACGACGCGATGCGTCGCTCGCACCGGAGCTCGCGGGTCCTCCACCGACACGTCGCGTTCCAGCACCGCGTCGAGGGTAGTGGGCAGCAGCGCCTCCGTTCCCTCCGGCAGGTAGATTCCGACGCCGCCAGCAGAGTTGGATCGCACGCGCGCCTCGTCGCCAGTCCCGAACATCTCCCGCGCCAGCGCCTGGACTCGCGCCGAGGGAAACTCGGTCTCGCTGTTCCTCGGCAAGGACCCCAGCGCGACCACTACTCCGCCGGATCGCCAGAACCGTGCGAGGCTGTTCCATGCTTTCATCGGAAGCGTGTCCAAGCACGGCAGCATAACGACACGCCAACGCAACGCGCCGCGGACCAGCGCGCCGCGATCCACCTTGGCTTCTACAAGCGTTCGACTGTCCAGAACGGTGAAGTCGCGACGCGCGGCGAAGAGTTGGCTGTTGACTGACTGCCAGACGTGCTGGATTTGTCTGGCAGTGGGTGAATCGGTGGCTCCGTGTCGCGCAGGGCTGAACCGCGGCCACACACTTTCGACCGGGTAGACCACACCGAGGTCGGTTACCTGGTGTCCGCCTCTAAGCATGGCGCTGCAACGTCCCACCCACAGATTCAACCGCTGCAACTGGCTCGTCGCGAGGCCGCTGAAGGAGTAGTAGCTGGTAATGGTGTTGATCCCGCCGACCAGCAACCGGTTGCAGGTTCCGCGAATCTCGTCCTCGGTCACGGTGCGCACGGGACGTTTGTCACCGGCAGGCCGGTAGATCTGCCCAAAGTCAGAAGTCTCACACATCGTGAGCGTTCTGCCTTCAAGCTCGGCTGCGCTGCTGATGAGCCGGGCGATGTGCCAGGGAACCTCCGGGGGTACACTGGTCAGGCAGTCAATGCTTGGAGCATCAAGCCGGCGAGCGCACCGGAAGAAGTCACCATAGAACGCCACGTGATCGAGAACCGACTCCTCCGCCAGCAGATGTCCGCCCGAGGCGAGGTTGTGAGCTCGACACCACTGCTGAATCTGCCCGAAGTAGTTCTCCGACACCAGTTCCCCGACGGTCTGCCAGAAGTCGTAACGCACTCTCGAGCCTCGGCTGCCCGCGTCTGCAATCAGCGCGGGGATCACCGGCTCGAGGGCATAACCGCGTCTCTTCCTGAACGCGAGTGGCAGGTTGGAAGACCACGGCAGCACGCGATAAGGCATCGGTCTGAGGAACGCGCTCATGAGCGATGGTTCGTCGGTGAAGGTAGAAGCGAAGAACTTGCTCAGATCACTGCCCAATCGTTCAGCGTAGCGCTGGTGCGTCACTTCGAGGAAGTGCTTCGTCGGCTCAGGCCTCAGGAGATTGATGTACGGCAGCTTGTCAGCCAGACTGAGGGAGGCATGAGTTCCTTCATACAGCCGGTCTTCGGTGATGATCATCACACGCCAGCGCGCCACCGGCAACTCGCACGACAACTTGCCTTCGTGTACCTTCGCCGACAGGTCCATGAAGCCATTCAGATCAACGACTCCATCCTTCCCCCGAAAGGCCGCAGCCAACGTGAGCTTGCCCGGAGGGGCATCAAGGCTGACCTGCCCGCCATCGCTGGTTGCGTCGGCGATGAGGAGACCCCGCGCCTCCCATTCCGGATGTCCCCTGAGAGTGATGCCGCCGGCGTTGCCTGAGGGGTAGCCGCGCTCATCATAGAGCCACAGAGCCATACCTGCCTTCTTCGCTTCCTTCACGGCCCGCATGAAGGCCTGCCACTTCTCCTCACTCTCAAGATACTTCTCGAAAGAGACGTTGGACAC
>JACQGJ010000435.1 GCA_016199605.1 Armatimonadota bacterium
GCCACGGGCCGTCTTTCGAGCGCAGAGCCGAACCTCCAGAATATCCCGATTCGCACGGAGCTTGGAAGGGAAATCCGTCGAGCGTTCATCTGTCCTCCCGAGACCCATCGCCTCGTATCCGCCGACTACTCCCAGATTGAGCTTCGGGTCCTGGCTCACATCTCGCAGGACACTCGGCTCCTTCATGCCTTCCGCAACGATGAGGATATTCACACCCGCACGGCGGCCGACCTTTACCACGTGGAGCCTGACGGGGTGGAGCCGGAGATGCGGCGCACAGCAAAGGTCATTAACTTCGGGATCGCCTACGGGATGAGCTCCTACGGGCTGGCGGCCAACCTGGACATCAATCCCGCGGAGGCGCAGGTCATCATCGACAGCTATTTCGCGACTTTCCCGGGCGTGAGAGCCTACATGGAGTCCATCGTGGCCCAGGCGCGCCAAACGGGCTACGTGACGACGTTACTCCATCGCCGGAGGTCCCTGCCGGACATCAACAGCCCGAATCGCCAAGCACGGGAGTTTGCGGAACGCACCGCAATCAACACACCGATTCAGGGGACGGCCGCGGACATTATCAAGTGTGCAATGGTTGCGATCGCAGCTCGCATGGCCTCCGAAGGGCTGCAAACGAGAATGACTCTGCAGGTTCACGATGAGCTGGTCTTTGAGGTGGTGCGCGAGGAGTTTCCACGTGTTGTTCCGCTTATCAGGGAGTCGATGGAAAACGCTCTTCAACTCGCAGTACCATTGAAGGTCGAGGTCAAAGCAGGGGACAACTGGAGAGACATGGACAGGGTCTCGGACGAAAGGTAAAGCAGCCCCGCGCGACAGATTGGTTTTTTGTGTTCCCTCTCTTGCCTTTTGAAATAAAAACGATTACAATCCATGCCGACATCTTCGGTGATGCAGGGAATCGGCTTGAATCCAACTTAAAACTGCGAACCGGGGATTTTCGTTTCGCCGGTTGACGTCAAGATTTCAGAACCTTGGAGAAACGAGGGGACAAGGCAGCGGACACGACGACGGGCGCATCGAGGCATGAGGACCAAACAGAAATCATCCCTATCCTTTCTCGTCTTTGATGGCCCATCGCGTTGCAGCACGTTGTTCATCCTCCCATCTCATTGTGACATTGGAGACTTCGTGCCAGGAAGCTTGGCGCGTCGAAGGAAGGACTTGTTATGAGTTTGACACGGGAATCCAGTCCGATTGTGCAGAAGATCATGCAGAAGACTGCCTCGCCAACGGAGATGGATATCGCAGAGGAGATTACGGAAGGTTCTGAGGGGATCCAGACTGCGGCAGGGCCCGACTTGGAGCCGGAACCAGACATGGCCACACTGATGGCTGAGTACGACGTTTCCACCAAGAAGGGCCAGGTCGTGTCCGGACGGGTAGTTTCAGTGTCGAACACCGAAGTGATTGTGGACATCGGCACGAAATCCGACGGACACATTCCCTTCCACGAGTTGGGGCCCGAAGACGACCTCAGTCCGGGCGATGAGGTTGAGGTCATCGTCGTGAAGCCCGAGACTGAGGAGAGCGGGGCCATCCTCTCAAAACGCCAGGCCGATTACGAGAAGCATTGGACCCAACTGATCGAGGCCCATGAGACAGGCAAGGTGATTGAGGCTCTCGTCAAAGACATCGTGCGAGGAGGGCTTGTCGCCGATCTGGGAGTGGAGAGTTTCATCCCTGCTTCACACGTGGCCACCAAGAAGCGGGACCTGACCATTTTTATCGGTCAGGTGCTCAGGTGTAAGATCATTGATGTAGACAGGAAACGCCGTCGGCTCGTCCTTTCCAATCGCCTGGCAGTCGAGGAGGAGAGGGAGAAGAAAAAAGGCGAAACCTGGAGCAAGCTGGAAGAAGGCGCCATCATCGAGGGTGTCGTTCGGCGGTTGACGGACTTTGGGGCGTTCATTGACCTGGGAGGCATAGACGCCCTGCTGCACGTCCGCGAAATGTCGTGGACCCACTTGCATCACCCTTCCGAGGCCGTTAAAGTAGGAGACAAATTCCCCGTTCTGATTCTCGAGATAGATCGAAGGACAGAGAAGATCAGTGTCGGACGCAAGCAACTGTTGCCGGATCCGTGGAAGAAGGCCGTGAAAACGTACCGCACGGGCAAGGTTGTCAAAGGCACTGTGACTCGAATCGTCCCCTCGGGAGCTTTCGTGCATCTCGAAGAGGGGATCGACGGGATCATCCCCGTTGGGGAGATCTCCGAGAAGCGCATCTCGTCCCCCGAGGAAGTGCTGTCAATCGGACAGGAGGTGGAGGTCAAGGTCAAACAAGTCAGCGCCAAGCAGCGGCGGATGACCTTGAGTTTCAAGGAGGCTGAACGGGACAAAGAAAAGCGCGAGTTCCGCGATTACATGGATAACCAGAAGTCCGGCGCAGTGACGCTGGGAGATGTTTTCGGTTCGTTGCTCGCCAATGCGAATATCGCTGAAGCCTCCGGCGCTAACGGCCCGGAGTCGACTGCCACTGTAGCTGAGGACGAGGAAGACGCCTCGGTTGCCGAAGCCGCCGAGGATTCCGCGCTGGACGATCTTGAGTCCCCCGTCGTTCCTGTGGTGGAGGAAGCTGAAGCTGTCATTGAGGAATCTGCCCCCGAGGTGAGCGAGGTGGAGGAATCCTCGCTTGCTCCCCCGGAGGAGGCATCTTCAGAGATCGTTGCCGCAGAAGTTGAAGCTGCGCCTCCCGTTGAGGCGGACTCGGATTGCCCGCCGGAAGCACCTGAAGGCGTAGAAGTCGGGCAGGCGGAACCGGTGTAACTTTGTCGTCGTCTAAGGGCATCGGTCCTCGGCACCGGTCATCTTTACAATGATTGTGTTCGGATTAACCGGTGGGGTCGCCACAGGGAAGACAACCGTTGCCAATCATCTGAGGCGGTTGGGCGCGGTAGTCATCGAAGCTGATGAAGTTGGACGCGAAGTTGCGGCCGCCGGTAGTCCGGTGTTGGAGGAAATTGGGCGAGCGTTCGGATCGGACTTCCTGACTCAGGCCGGGGACCTCGACCGGAAGAAGATGGCGGATCTGGTCTTTGGGGATCCGCAAGCGCGATGTGCCCTTAATGCTCTGATGCATCCCCCGATGGTGGGGTTGATTCGGAAGAGGGTAGAGCGATTTCGAGAGGAAGCGGCGTCGCCTCCCGGTTTGGTTGTTGTTGCTGCAATCCTATACGAGATGGGGTTGGATCGGCTCGTCGAAGGTGTTTTGGCGCTCACCGCCAGCAGATTCACCCAAATAAAGCGTCTGGAAGCGAGAGGGATCCTCGGCGACGAGGCGCAGCGGCGGATTGAGGCTCAGACGCCGAGGGAAGTGCTTGCCTTCAGGGCGCGGTGGCTGGTCTCCACCGACCGGACTCTCGACGAGACCTTGACTCAGGTGGAAGCTATCTGGCTCTCTCTCCTGTCTGAAGAGATGCGAGCCACCGCGTAAAGAGGGTAATGGAAAGGGGTCAAAGTTAGCATGTTTCATTTAATGAGACGCCGGTATATCAACCTGACCGCTCGGCATCTTCTCCTGGTTTTCAGCTTTTCCATCGTGGCTCTCCCCGGAAGCTCGTGGTTCGGAGCTTCTCCCGCGGAGGCCCAGATTTCTTCGACTAAAGTGATGGTCCTGGATTTCGACACCGCCTCGGGCATTGATCCCCAGATGGGACGGAAAGCCGCGGATGCTCTCGCCGTCGAGATGTCTGTGAGCGGCAAGTATGACATCGTTTCCCGCGAGCAAGTCCTTTCCGAGGCCGGAGCACAGGGACTGACCTTCCCCCTGGACACTCTCTCCCAACTAAGAGTTGCCGAGCGCCTCGATGCGAAGGGCATCCTCACCGGGAGAGTCTACCTCAGCAATGTGTCCACGAAGCCTCCCCGGGCGAAAGTCGAAATTGCGGTAACCCACACGGACGTGGCGGCCGGGGAACCGGTCAACGGCGCCCGGACGGTTGGTGACACGGGCGCCAAGCTCGGTCAGGTCGATCCGGCAGCCCTCATCGACGAGGCCGTTTCCAAAGCGGCCTACGGCGCAGTCCAGTCGATGGCCATCACGAAGCTCCCCCATGGCATAGTTCAAATTCTTGACCAGACGAATGAGATTACCTTAAACATCGGGGCGCGAGACGGCGTCTCGCCCGGCATGAGGATGATGGTTACTCGGGAGGAATGGGACCCGGAGAAGAAGAAGCTCTACCACCGCAGGATCGGTGATATCAATATCATCGACGTCGAGCCCGCCCATTCCACTGCAAAATCCGTCGGTGGCGTGCTTGGGATTCAGACCGGTGATAAGGTGCGCGCCGTTTTCGAGACTCCGGCCACTGCCCTCGCAGGTGGCGTGCCCCGTCAAGCCCTTCCCCGGAAGGCTCCCAAGGGGATCTTCAGCGCCGCCGTTGCTCCACTGCTGGGCCTCGTGTTGTTCCTCGGCGGCGCCAGCTCAAACCCGACTACCGCGGCCTCTGAAGGAATCAGCGCCTCTGCGGACCAGCACGACGGCCTGGGCAGCACGGTGGTCGTTCGTTGGGGTATTCCCAGCGGGGTGCCGAATGAAAGAGTCGCCGGGCATCTCGTTCACCGGGGGAGCTCGCAGAGTTTTGCTCCGTCCCTCTCCAACGTGATCGACGTCACAGAATTCGCCAGAACCAGCTACACGGACACCGAGCAGGATTTCACGGACACCGTTACCTTTGAGGTCTTTGACGATTCCGGCGGCAGACCCAAGTTCTTGCCTCCGCAGCATGATCGAGAGGACAACCCTACTCGCGGCCGACAAAACCAAGGTGGAGGAAGCCAGACCTACGATGCGGAGGTCGACCATCTCCCGCTGGAGCGTGGGGTGAGCGTTTTCTACGCAGTCACCCGGATCACGGCCCAGCAACCTCCTTTGGCTCCTCCGCAGGGCGGCGGTACAGGTGGCGGCGGCGGTGGTGGTCAAACCGGGACCGGAGATTCCATCCTTGTTTCCAGCCAGATTGGGAACGTGAGTGGTGGCTCAACCCCTCTCGACAAAGCCACGTTGATCTCCCCCCCGGAAGGACGTGACTTTGATTTCAGCGACGGATTCAAGTTCATCACTGTGAAGGGCGCGGACCTTTACCAGATTCAAATCGCCCGGGCCACCGATCCAGCCTTTTCAAGCCCGTTTCGATCACCGGAACTTTCAAATGCCAGCAAGGCGAGCGGCACCTTCAAAAGCCCGGATCCCCCCATCAAAAGGGACGATGTCGTTCGAGCCCTTGGTCTGGACACGAACCAGAGCAGCGAGTTGATCTGGCGAGTCGGGGCCCGTAACACCAACGACACCCTTCGCCCCGGCCAGTTTGGTTTCAGGAACGATCAGGGATACGTCTTCAGCGACAAGGTTGCGTTTACCATTCCGGCAGGTCCTCCCGTTCCACCTCGATCTACTCTCAGCCGGAAGGACCAGATCAGGAATCGCTTGCAGGAAGTCATGCAACGGCTGTCGCCCGAGCAGCGACGACACGTGCGCGCCGGGTTGCAGGATAGGACCCGGAAACGGCGGGATCAAAGGAAGTCTGGCGGCCAGCAAGACCAATGATTCAGGTATCCCAAGGTCGTGTTGGCGAGAATCCGGGAAGGAAAGGACAATTCTCTCCACGCTGAAAGGCCCCCGGTCGCGTCGGACGATCGATTCATGAAGAACGGAAGAGCCTTGATAACGGAGTCGGTACACACGGGATGGAGCACGCGGGTGTCGTCCTTCGCGTCTCTCTCTCACTCCGAAACATGATATTGAAAGAGACCACTGGAACAATGGCAACGTGTCATCAGGAACGCAGGAAGTGTCGGCAGTTAGGCGTGGCGGTTGTCGCTTGTATCAGCCTCCTGGGGTTCACGAGCCTGGTGATGGCGGCTCCCAAACTACCGCGGGTGCGAGTCGCCACCAAGGATGGAAGAGCCATTGGAGAGGCTGTTGACGGACAGTTAATCGTCACGTTCAAAGCGGACGCCCCGATGAGCCGGCGGCTTTCCTTGATCCACGGAATGGGAGCGTCTGCTATCAAGTGGTTCCCGCAGATCAACATGGCAGTGATTCAACTGCCACCGACCCTTCCTCTCGTTACTGCGCGACAGAAAATTCTCTCGGACGCTTCGGTGAGGAACGCTGATGCCAACTACATCTGCCGTCCGCTCCTGACCCCCAACGATCCGCAATTCCGCAGCCAGACCGCTCCGCCTCAGATCAAAGCTCCGGAAGCATGGGACAAGCAGACTGGTTCCTCGAGCGTCGTCGTGGCCGTTATCGACACGGGAATCTTCCTGAGTCATGAGGATTTTGGGGGAGACAATCGAAGTCGGATCGGCAATCGGATTTTCCGAAACGTGAAAGAGATTCCGGGCAACGGTATCGACGACGACAGGAATGGCTTCATTGATGACCTCAACGGTTGGGATTTCGTCGATGACGACGCCGATCCGAATCCGAGCAGCGATGCAGAGCAACACGGCACTCACGTCACCGGGATCATTGCCGCGACCGGCAACAACAGTAAAGGGATTGCCGGGGTGGACTGGGCGTGCAAGGTCATGGCTCTGCGAGTGCTGAGCGCAACCGCCGGGGGCGAGACCGACAAGGTGATTGATGCCCTTCTCTACGCCGCGAACAATGGCGCGCGCGTGATCAATCTGAGCATCGGCTACTTCGACCCTCAAACGCTCGCCCCGTTTTTCTTTGATGTTTTCGACTCGCCCATTTCTTTTGCCTTCGACCAGAAAGACGTCGTCATCGTTGCCGCAGCAGGCAATTCGGACATCGACCTTTCCTTGAATCAGATGTCGCCCGTGTGCAACGACGTGAATGACAACAAAGTCCTCGGCGTTTCTGCCGTGGACGCAACGGACGTCAAGGCGCTTTTCTCCAATTTCCATGATCCGCTTCTTGATACCTTTGTGGACGTAGCCGCTCCGGGCGTGGATATCCTGAGCACTTTGTACCCACGCGTCGATCCTCTCGACAATCCTACCGGAGCGCTGTATGGGAACATCAGCGGGACGTCGCAGGCGGCTCCGCACGTGGCCGGCATGGCTGCGCTGCTTCGCGCCCAGTTCCCCGGCGATTCCGCGCGCGAGATTCGGGAGAAGGTGCGGCAAAGCGTCGACAACATCGATGCCGCAAATTCCACGCTTCAACCCGGGGCGCTGGGTACCGGGAGAATCAACCTCCTGAATGCCTTTGAAGTAGTCATTCATTTCGGCGCTTCGGCCGCCTTTCTGGGTCCTCGGCTCAATGAGGTCGTTTACAATCTGAGCCCGACCCTTTTCATGCAGTTCTCGCATACCGATTCCCAAGGCAACCTCGACGATCCCTTCGATTACTCGACGCTCCAGCTCTATATCACCGGAATTAACTCCAGTGAGCCGGTGACAGGAACCCAGGTGGTAAAAAACGGGGTCCCGGTTGGGCAAGTCATCGATGGGAACGTTGTGGGAACCTACGGATCCCTGGTCGTGGACCAGCCAAACGGCCAGGCGCGCTTTCTTCCCATTGCCCTGTCCAAAGACAGACACGCTGTCAATCTTGAGGTTAGAGACCAGGCAGGGGTGGAAAGCAACAGCGACCCCATTACTGCCACGGTGAGTTTCAGCATCTCCCAGAGAGCGTTGTCACCCGGTACGCAGATGTTCTCCGTTCCGTACCAGGTTCGGAACAACCAGACGCAGTTCGTGCTGGGCACGCTGTCTCTGCCCATCATGGCGCGGTGGGACCCGGCGTCGCCGAACTATCACTATTTTTTCATTAATACCTTTGATCCGTTTGTGTCACAATTGCGGCCGGGGAAGGCCTACTGGCTGAGCGACTCGCAGCCGCGACCCCTGACCATCGAGGCGGAGGATACTTCGATTTTCCCTCAGGACCAGTTTGCCTTCACTCAGGAGACGCGTAGCGATGGCAACCTCTCGCCGGGGTGGCATCAGATCGCTTCGCCTTACCCGTTTGACATCAACATCGCTAATGTCCTGTTTGAAAAGAACGGGAGCATCCTCCCGATGCTGGAGGCCATCGAGGAGGGACTGGTGGGCACGGCCCTCTGGAGCTACAGCACCTTCTCCAACGAATACAGTCTGGAAGACCCCAACACAGGTCTGCTCAAAGCCTTCAACGGCTATTGGTTGCTTGTCAAACAGACGGTGAAGATGTTCGTTCTCCCGGTCCGTAACACGACTCGGGCAAAAGGGTCGTCTGGCCGCGGCTCCACCGAACGGCCGTCGGACAATTCCACCGGGTGGCAGTTGCAGATTGCCGCCCGAGCGGGTGAGTCGGTGGCCTCGCAGAACTTTATCGGCTTTGCTCAGGATGCCTCCGATCGAGCGGACCGACGTGACGTGATGCAGCCTCCAACGGCCCCCGGCAAGCGTCTTCGCGTGTCCTTCCCCCGTCCCCAGTGGGATTCCGACTCGGGGTCCTATGCGCGGGATATACGACGGCTGCCCCTGAGGCAGACACAGACCTTCGATATGGAAGTCACGGCGGACATGGAGAACGCGCCGGTGACTGTGTCCTGGGACAACCTCACGCGCGTGCCCAAAAATGTACGTCTCACGCTGGTGGACCAGGACACGGCCAGGCGAGTTTATATGAGAACCGCAAGGAACTACTCCTTTAATTCTGGCCAGGGCGGAACTCGCCGGTTCCAGCTCATCGTTGATCCCAATCCGGGCCTCGCCATGCGGGTCTCCAATATCCTCGTTGTCAACGGCGCCCGCGCAGGCTCCGGACTCTCGGCCCAATACAGCCTGACCCAGAGCGCAACGGTGGAGGTCTGCATTCGCTCGCTGTCTGGGAGAATCGTACGCGCCTTCCCGGTGGAAACCGGAAAGACGGGAATCAACCTCCTTCGCTGGGATTTGCGTGACGCAATGGGCAAGATCGTACCGCGTGGAACCTACCTGCTGGAGATCGTCGCCTCGACCGGTGAGAGTCAGGACGGACGCGGCGTGCGCACGATTAACCTCCGGTGAAAGGCTTCTTGATGAATGGTTGGTGGTTAAGGTGCAGATGAGTATATTCAGCCCGAGCCCCTGCAGAGCCAGGAACTGGGTGAAGGGGCTATTCGCCGGACTTCTTTTGATTTTCTGTGGAAGCAGCGCCTTCGCTCAGGCTACTATCGACCCTGCGTGGATAGTGGTCCAGAACAAGTATCTCATCTTGGGCGTAGAGCCGACCAACGGCCAGTTCCACCTTTTCACGACCAGCCTGAGCGGCCTTGTCTCCCTGGCAGGGATCGACAGCGGCAAGACGACCCTTAGGATCGATCCGGACGCAGACGATCCCAACTCCAATCGGGCGATCTTCGGAGAGACTGGGACTTTCGTTACGAGACCCACCAAGGAAAGCAACGAGTCCATTTTCGCCGTGTTTGACACCCAAGAGGGATTGACCGGCTCTGAGACTGGGACCACCTCCGGTTTCGCTATTCGGATCGAGCAGCGATTGACGCTGGTCAGGGATGCACTGAGGATCCAATACACGGTCCGTAACAATGGGAAAATGACTCACAAGATCGGGACGCGGGTCGTGCTCGATCAGGACCTTGGGTACACGAACAGTCAGGGGGCCAGTTTCATTGTGCCGGGACAGGCGCCCATGGAATTCCAGACGGAGTTTACAAGCGCCTTGATGCCGGCCACCTATCAGGCCGTTGACAGTTTGGTCGATCCGACGATCGTCACCCGCGGGATAGTGTCAGGCGACGGAGCAACTCCCCCGAATCGGCTGCTGTTTGCCGACGGCGCGCTCCTGGCGGCGAATTACGACATCGCTTCGAACCCTCTCAGCCAGTTACCCGTTACCGGGAATTCGGTTTACTATTATCAGGATGCTCCTTACACGAAAGGAGCCTCGAAGACTTTTACTCTCTACTTCGGGCTGGCGAACTCGACCTCTGACTATGAGCCTAACCCTGTAGTGGCCCTTGAGTCTCCCAACTCCGTGCAACTGCTCGAAGGGGATGACCCCACCACCGGGGAGAAGGAAGCTTTTTACTACGACTCACAGAACCTTGTCATTACAGGGTTCGTATACAACACGTCTTCGGTGGCGATAGCGAATACCTCCGCCTTCCTGATCCTTCCGGCTGGTTTGGAGTTCCGGGAGGGAGACATCGCGAGCAAGTCCACCGGCAACATCGCTGCCTTCAGCGAGAAGTCGATGACCTGGAAAGTCAAGGCTACAGGACGCGTGACGGGCCCGCTTCCCGTGACGCTGACAACGTCCTCCTCCGGGGCGACCTCCAAATCCGTAACCCGGACGATCGATGTACCTCCCCTGCCGCAGGCTTTCACGACCCAAAGTCTGCGGATGGTCGCGTTCCCATTCACTTACGATAATCCCGACCCCAAGGCGGTCTTGGTGGACGCCTCTACAACGCCCACCGCGACACTCAATCCGGTCCTGCTCGCCACGTACGATTCTGATCTCGGGGATTATCTCTACTACACCAGAGGACAGCTTCCAGCCCTCGAAGCAGGCAGGGGATACTGGATGCAAACCAAACCCAACCAGGCAACCACACTTACTTTCCAGGGATCACACTTGATCCCGACGACCGAGGACTTCCTGGTTGAGTTGAAGCGCGACTGGAACATGGTTGGCAGCCCGTATACGACCTCAGTCTATCTGGGGAGAACGAAATTTGTCTTTAGCGGCCAATCGTACTCCTGGTCCGAGGCCGTGCAACGAGGATTGATCCGCTCCTCTCTTTGGTCTTGGGATCCGAACATTGAGGACTATGTGGCAATCAGCAAGGAAACCAGCCAGATCGCCCCCATGACTGGGTATTGGATCAAGACCCTGGTGAGGGGCGTCCGGTTGGCCTTCCCGGCGGATATGAATTTGTTCCGATCCTCCAGAGGGCGCAGCGCCCCGCGATCTCAACCCGCGGTTCCGAGCGGAGCAGCGACTCGCGACACGACCGGGAATACGGAATGGTTGCTGCAGATCAGCGCTCGGCTTACCCAGGGCCGGAAAAAGGACACGTCCAACTATCTCGGAGTTTCTTCCTACGCTTCGGACAATTACGACCTCCAGGACGTGGATGAACCGCCCCCCTTCTCAGGCTACGTCAACGTTCGATTCCCTCATTCTGATTGGGGGAAGGACAGCGGCAATTACTCCCGGGACATCCGGCGTTCCTTTGCCGGACGCAAGGCTTGGGATTTGGAGGTGGCGACCGATCAGCCGTCAACGGACCTGGCGCTCAACTGGGGCAACATTCACCAGATTCCGAGGAGGTATCGGCTCACGCTGGTTGATCTGGAGAGCGGCCAGCGCGTTTACATGCGCACCGCGGAGTCCTATGTTTTCCGGTCCGGTCCGCAGGGCGGAGCCCATCGATTTCGCATCGAGGTCGATACCGACCCCTCTTCGGCGCTGCGAATCACCGGTGTCTTGGTATCACCGGGAGCCGCGCGGGGTCTCGGGCAGACGATCTCTTTCAACCTTTCGAGAGGGGCCACGGTGCGCTGTGAGATCAGGTCCGTCACCGGTCGTTCTGTTCGGATCCTCGATCCAGGCACGCTGAAATCCTCCGGGTTGAATCTGCTGAACTGGGACCTCCGGGGCGGCTCAGGACAGATTCTGCCGCGTGGACTCTACCTGGTGGAGCTCACGGCGATCGACCCGGAACAACAGACGGTGAAAGTCGTCAAAACGCTTCGTATCAACTAACGGCTTGGTGTCAGTTCATCATCTCAGGGAGATAGGACGCAAGATGCAAGTTTTCCAAAGGCCGAATTGGAGGGGGTCCTGTGAAATGAGAGCCCAAAGCTCTCTTGCCCTCCTACTATTGTTTTTTTCCTTGTGGACAGCCTCCCCCCGAGGCTACGCCTCTTCGGGCTGCGAGCTCCGTCCCGGGCTGAACAGCGTGACGATTCTGCCGGTCGCGAAGAGCACTGAGAAGGGGAGTGACAAGCTGGTCGCTACCGTTACGGGCAGCCTATGGAGGCGGATGGTTTCCTCAGGGAGGTTCCAGATCGAAGGGCTTTCCGAGTTCAACCCGATCATCAAGCGCGCGATGGTTGATGATCAGCTACAGCGGGAAGTCATCGACGCCTATAAACAGAACCCGGCGGTGGATACCGCGCTGCCGTTGGTGTTGAAAGCAGGGATCCCCTTCGTCCTCGTTGTATCCGTGCAGGATTACAAGGAGATTCTCCCGCCGCAAGAAGAGCAGCCTGCTCCCTCCAGCGAGACGAAGACCGAAGGCCAGGCTGCAGGTGAGGCCGGAGGTGAGGCCGGAGGCCAGGCCGGAGGCCAGGC
>JACQGJ010000515.1 GCA_016199605.1 Armatimonadota bacterium
CCCCGGACCCCATTCGAGGGTCAAACCCACCGGGTTGGGCGTCGTTCGCCAGTGTTCGAGAAGCTCCGGACTCCACGACCGCGGATAGCGGCGGAGGTCGCGCGGGTCGTAACGCTTCTTCATCTCCTGCCAGTCGTCGCGGGTGAACATCGAGCCTCGTTCGTAGTAGTAGATCGTCGGCGCTACAGCCTTCTCCTTAAGCGTTCGCACCGTGAAGCCGTAAATGTCGATGGTAGTCTTCCATTCATCGTCTTCCTCGATGACCCGTGGGACGAAGTTCGGAAGGGGGGTCGTGTCGAGTCCGGCTCTTTCCACCGGGTCGAATCGCACGAAGTCCTCGACAGTGTAGCCGGGCAGGAAACCCTCCGAGCACCAGCGCCTCACGGCTTGCTCCGTAATGCCCTCAGCATCCCACAGAGGTATCCGGTCAACCGGTTTGAAGTGCATGATTTTCTGAAATCGTTCGCGTGGTGTCATCATAAAGTCTCCCCTGATTCTATCTCACTCGCCAAACCAGCGCCCAGTCATGGTCCGTCACTCCGAGATCGATTTGGCTCTGCCCGGCCACATTCACCGTTTTCTCCTCGCCGGTGTCCAGATCGGTCGCAGTAACCTCGATCTCCTTCACTGGAAGATTGAACCGCACGATTAGCGGCGCGGGTTTGCGGTTGCGGATCCACATATTCGCGCGCTCCGTCTGCCAGTGCCACATACCTGCGAAGTTTCTCAGGTAAGCGATGCCGTCGCCGTAGCCTTCGCGAGCGTTGGTTCGTATCTGAAACCCCTCGCTCACACTCACGCGGGCTGCTGACTCCGGCGAAGCGAAGGTTTGCAGCGCCGCCGTCTTGGCGTATCCCTCGGGCGTTGTCGTGAAGTCGAAGTCAATCCCACGACTCAGGAAGTGCTGTGCGTACCGGCACATCATCGCGTAGTCGGCGCCGCCCTGAGGGGAGCGATAGTATTTGTCATCGTCGAGGGGATGGGTGACGACGATGCCGACCTCCGGCTTCTGCCGCCGCCAGTTCTTCCAGTCAATGCGTGCTGTGACTTTGTTCGCCAACCGGAACTGCTGTACCTCGTAACCGCGAGAATTCCAGTAGAAGCAACCGGGGTTGCCGTTGACGAGGCTGAACCAGATCAGGTCGCGCATGAGATAGCGACGGTCGGCGTCTCGCTCCTTGGGATAGTAGGAGAACTCGTCCCCTGCCGACTCGCCCAACATGCAGACTCCCGCCATGCGTCCGTAACAGGTGAGCACGTCCGCCGCTCCGCCGTAGTCCATCAACTCCGAGGTCGAGCCGATGCCATCGTAGCCATAGAGGTGATAGGCGTAGAAATCAATGCTCGTGTTTCCCGTCCACCACATCGGGTCGGCGGTGTGCATCCCGCCCCCGCCGTGGCTGGCACAGATGGGTGTGATCGGATCAACAGACCGGAGGACAGCCGCGGCGTGGTTCGCCCACGACTGCGGACAGTCCACCATCTCGTTCTCGAACTCCCAGGCGAAAAGTTGCGGGTTGTCTTTCAGCAGTCCAACGAGTTGCCGCGCATACTGGTCCTGGCAGGCCTTCACGTCCGGGTCGGTATACTTCTCTCCGATGAGACCGAGGAGCTTGCGGTCGCGGACGAACCGTCGCTGGTGTGGCGGCAGCTTGTCGAGGTCTTCGCCCTGATACTGCGGGAGGCAGAAGGTTTCCAACGCGTGCTGGTCGTAGTAGGCGGGCTTGGTGTAGTCTTCGTGAATCGTCAGCATGAAGCGGAGGTCATACTTGCGGGCCAGGTCGAGGTAGCGGAGCACTTTGGCAAAGAGCTGCATGTTGACCCGACCGACAACATCCATCGGCTCCATGCCTTTCGGCGTGTGCGCGCGCAGCATGAATCGCATCGCGGTCACGCCCTGTCTGTGCAGGAACTGAAGCCAGTGGTCGAGTTGCTCCTCGGTCGCATCCACGAAAGAGATGAGCCTGCGACCTTCCTCTCCACCCTCGGGAACACCAACCCAGTTCGCGTAGAAGCCGCCCAGCGGCAGCCACACCGGCCCGTCTTTGCCTTTGCGGAAGTAGCCGTTGCTGCCGAGGACAATGGGGTCTTTGCGGGGTTGTGACGGCAGCAGACAGATCGGCGCGGATTCACCCGTCAGCCCCTGGGCATCTTTCACGCGTACACGGTAAACCCATCGCTTCGATTCGTCTCCACGCCACGTCGCTTTCGCCCTGCCAGTTGCCTCTGAGGTTGCCGCCGCTACGGTCAGGGATCCACCCTCCTCCGTTGTCCACGTCAGCTTTCTCGCGCCAGCGACGGGGTTGTCGAGCTCGTCCACCAACTGGGCTGAAACGGCAAGCGGGAGGTCGTTTGGTTTCAGCGCGACAACCTTCGAGGGCTGAACGAGATAGTGGTGCGCGGGACCGGGTAGGGTGTTCACGACGACCTTCGATCCCGATGTCTCCGCAAACTCGGCAGAGGTGATCAAAGTGTCAGCGGCGTTCCGCGCTCTCTGGCTGGCGACATACTTCAGGACGAGTTGGCCGGATTCATCTGTCAGACCTCGGCGTGCCTGGCGACTCAGAGCAAGGGACTTCTGCTTCTCACTGTCCGCGAACTCCCCGCGAGAAGAGGAGGTCAACTCCACCCGCACCGGCTGGTGGGCTATCGGTTTTCCTCCAGCGTTACGGACCGCCACCACAATTTCCTGCGCCGCGCCCGCGGTGATTGTTGTCTTCGGTACATTCAGTTGAACCCGCGCCGGAGTTCCGCCCGGTTCTCCGAGAGTCTCCACTCGTGCATGTTCTACCGGAGTCGCGGAGATCAAGCGCACCCAGTCAATCTCGACATGGGCCTCAACTTCCATCGTCGGGTCAATGCGAAACGCGGATAGAACCCCACGCCACCGCGCTTCCTTCTTCAGGTCAATGCGAATCCGCTGCCAGCCAGTGCCCTCCACGAGAAACTGGTGGTGCAGCAGTTGATCGCTCACGCCGGGCCGCCCGTAAAGCTCCCACACCGCGCTCCCGACGTTCTGTCGCACTTTCATCTCAAGGATCGGAAACCTGTCGAGGTCAATCGTCACTTTCTGATTCGACTGAGCCACCTGACCCCACATGTCCCCCCAGATGAACCACGGGTCCTGAGTCACATCCATGCTCAGGAGGCCGTTCTCGACTTTGCGGTTGCGGAGAAACTCCGGCTTGTTTCCCCACTGGTCAATACCGGAGAGGGTGCCGTCATCGAAGTTCCACGGCTTGCCGTAGGTCAACGACGCGTAATCCGGCGGGAGGAGAGCGGGAGGCAGCTTTTCACTCGGGGCAGTCTCGCGTTGAGACACCAGCGGCTGAATGATCTTGTAGCGATTGGTCTGGAAGTAAAGGTAGAATCTGCGAGCGGCCCCCGCCGGGATGGGGGCCGAGGTTTGCCACTCAATCATGTTGTCCTCGAAGCGGAACGGGACAAGACCCTTCTCAGCCTCAACGACTCGGATTGAGTCCGGGCTGATCGCGGCAGTCAGGCCCAGGGAGGCGAGATCGCTTCCCGCCCGAAATGGACACTGAACGAACACTTCCTTCCGGTCCATTGCCTCCTGGGGCAATGCCACCTGAACCCGAAACGGCCACAGCGCGTTCCACCAGCCTTTCACCAGGCTGGCCGAAGTTGTCGCCGCCGGAGCTTCATAGGCGACTCCCTGTCGCACCGTTGCGACGGCCTGGGCAATCTCCTCCTCGGTCAGCGCTCGTCCATACACGAAGAAGTCGTCAACGTCCGCGTCTGCATAATCCGGCGAAGCATCCTGGTCACGCCCAACAGCCATCACCTCATCGGTGGGCCCCACATCAATCCGTTTTCCCGTTAATGTTCCAGCGTGTGCGCCATCAAGGTAGAGCTTTATCTCGGAGTTAGCCTGCCCCGAGTTCACACCCGACCACGTCACCGCAACGTGATGCCACTCCTCGGCTCGCCAGCTCGCAATGGGCGCCTCGACTCGGTGCGTCACACCCTCGGTCTTCGTGAACACGGTGAAAGTGCAGCGTCCTGCACCGCAACCGACATCGAACCGGTTCACCGCCCACGAGTGCGGCAGATCGCGCTGACCATACAGGCAGAACAGAACGTGCCCTGTCGGGTCGGCGCCGCTCCAATGCGGGCGGACCCACATCGCAATCGTCCCCTGCTCCGGTCGGAAGTTGCCTGCGACTCGATAGCGACAATCGTTCCGCAACACCGCCGCCTCACCACGAAGGCCCGGAGCGAAGCTGAGCCCCAACCCTCCTGCATTCTCCGCGCTGCCGCCAGCAATCGCCGCGTCGGCAGATCTATCGAAGGGCACATAGAGCAGCAAGTCGTCCGCATGAGAGGAGAACTGAGTGGTTAGCAGCAGGAGAACGCAAAGCCGCAAAGACGCAAAGGCGCAAGGACAGGAAAGGATCTTGGCGACTTTGCGTCTCTGCGTCTTTGCGTTGGAAGAATCTCGACTCATACCTTCCCCACCGTCACGTTCTTCCTCGCCGACTTGCGAAACACCTCTGTCCCTCCGACCTTCAACACCGTCGCCTCGCTCACCCAAGACCGAACCGGTTTGCCATTCCTGCAATCGAGATAGAGGCGTCGCGCATCGGTGGTCAGTGCCTTGCCATTTCCCTTGTAGCTCAGATCAATTCGCTTTCCCTCCTCATTGAGCACCATCCACTCTGCGCGGCCTCTCTCGATTTCCAGTCGAACAGCGACAAGTTGCGGTTCGTCCTTCAGAAACTCGATCTTGCTGGCAGGGGCGGGGGCGGGCTGAGTGGGATCGTTTGGAACCAGCAGCCAACTGAATTCAATGTCACGG
>JACQGJ010000017.1 GCA_016199605.1 Armatimonadota bacterium
CAGACAGAGCCTGCAGGAGATCCTGGACCAGCTCGCCGGTTGCAGAGGCCTTGGGAACCACCCACGCCAGAGAGTCTGTCGCCGGCGTCGTCGCATGGTGGTCGATCAAGATTCTCAGGTGGAAGCTGTCGAACTCCTCCGCGTCCATCGCGGCCCGCGGGGGAACGTCAGAGTCCAGTACTATCCCAACAATCGGTTCCTCTCGCACTGTGTCCACGGAAGCGCGTACGTCGCCCGAGGCGGGAAGAAACCGGCAGATTTCGGGAACACCCTCCCGATGGATCACCTGCGAGTTCTTTCTCAGTTTGAGTAGACCGAGGTGCAACGCCAGCACCGATCCGAGGGCATCGGCGTCGGGGCGGGTGTGGGTCGTGAGGACGAAATGACGATGCGCTTCAATGGTCTGAAGGATGGCGGCGGGAACAGTTCTACTCACCGTTGATGTGATCTTCCTTGAGGGTCTCACCGGGGAAGAGATCCTCCTGGGCGTCGGAGTCCCCGGTCGCATGGATCTGAGACAGCAACTCCTCGATCCTCATGGCCTGGTCGAGACCGCTGTCAAACTCGAAGTGGATTTCCGGAGTGTATTTCAACCGAACGTTCCGCCCCACTTCACCGCGAACGAACCGGGCGGCGCTCCGAAGACCCGCAAGACAATCACGGCGGGCTCCTTCATCTCCCAGGACGGTGAAGAAGATCTTCGCATAACGAAGATCAACGGAAACCTCCGCATCCGTGATTGTGACCAATCCGATCCGAGGGTCACTCAGTCCGGATTGAACGATGCGGCTGACTTCTTCTTTGATAAGCTCTCGTACGCGGTCGGTTCGTTGATGACTCATGGCAACACCCGAGGAGTGGCGACTGGCGGTTCGGCAAAGGGGGACGAAGCTTCCGGCCCAAGACACGCCCAGACGGCGACCGCTCCCCTCACCGATCACAACATTTCCATCTGACAGCTTGCGACGAGGACCCGAGGCTCCCCTTCCACCAATTCGATGACTTTGTTGAGCATCGTGCTGGCGAACTGTTGGTCGGTGGCGACACAGGCGATACCGAGCACTGCGCGTCTCCAAAGGTCTTGGTGTTCGACTTCGGAGATGGATACGTTGAACCGATTGCGGACACGGTCAATCAGGCTCTTGACGACCTGGCGCTTGTCCTTGAGAGAATTGCTGTCAGTCACCAGGAGTTCAATCGTGCAGACACCGATTATCATTGTTCCAGGGTCATATTCGTTAAGGGTTAAAACACACCTGTTCTCGCGAGTTCCGTTTCCCCCTCACCCTTAACGAGTATAGCTGCCTTCAGTCCCCTCTAACTTTTCAGGATCTCTGGGGGGAGTATTCTGTTCGGGTTCGATCTCCCATCCGCATGTCAGTCAGGGTCCGGGGAACCTCCTCCATGACAAAGGATTGGACCACGTCGCCTTCCCGAAGGTCGTTGAAATCGTTCAGCGTGATTCCGCATTCCATCCCGGCGGCTATCTCGGTAACGTCGTCCCTCAAATGGCGTAACGAATCGAGATTCCCCTCGTGAACTATTTTCTGATTGCGGAGAACCTTTACTCTTGTATTCCGGCGAACGGACCCGTTGGTCACCATGCACCCCGCGATGACCCCAGCCCGCGAAGACTTGAACAGAGCGCGCACTTCGGCCTCACCCAGGAGCTTCTCCTCGAAGACTGGCTCCAGCATTCCGAGCATCGCAGCTTTCACGTTATTCAGGACATCATAGATGATTTCGTAGGTCCGCACGTCGATTCTCTCACGTTCGGCGAGCGCCTGAGCCGCTCCCTCCACGCTGACGCTGAATCCCAGGACAATCGCGTTGGAAGCCGAGGCCAACATGATATCGGATTCGTTGATGTTGCCGACACCTCGGTGGATAATCTTCAACCTGACTTCCTCGTGCTCCAGCCTGAGGAGCGCCTGGCACAAAGCCTCCACTGAACCTTGAACATCTGCCTTGACGATGATGTTCAGGTCCTTGACTTCGCCTTTTTGTATCTGGGCGAAAAGGTCCTCCAACGTGACCCGCTGGAACCCTGCCATGCTTCCGGAACGAGACTCAGCAGCGTACTCATCGGCTCTCATCCTTGCAATTTTGCCGTCTGCCACGACGCGAACAATGTCGCTGGCATGAGGCGCAGTATCGAAGCCGATGAGGGTCGCTGGGATGGCGGGACCTGCTTTGCTGAGGGTTTCTCCCCGGTAATTGCACATCGCTCGGATGCGTCCACAGGTCGACCCCGCAACCACGTAGTCGCCCGTCCGGAAAGTTCCTTGTTGCACGAGGACTGTCGCCACCGGACCACGCTGAGGGTCGAGATGGGCTTCGATGACCACCCCTCGCGATTTGGCTTTGGGGTTGGCGCGCAGGTCCTCCATCTCTGCGACCAGAAGAATCATCTGCAGTAACTCTTCGATGCCGTTCCCTAATTTCGCTGAAACCGGCATGAATACCGTCTCCCCACCCCAGTCCTCAGGGATTAATCCTACTTCGCTGAGCTGGTGCTTCACGTGGTCCGAGTTTGCCTCGGGTTTGTCGATTTTGTTGAGGGCGACGAGAATCGGAACGCTCGCAGCGCGGGCGTGGTCGATCGCCTCGAGGGTCTGCGGCATGACGCCGTCATCCGCGGCCACCACCAGAATGGCGATATCGGTGACGTGAGCGCCCCGGGCGCGCATCATCGTGAAGGCTTCATGGCCGGGAGTATCGAGGAAGACGATCCTCTTCCCATGGACCTCCACCTCGTATGCGCCGATGCGTTGCGTGATCTGACCGGCCTCGGTTGCGGCAACGTTTGACTTCCGGATGTTGTCGAGAAGGGTGGTTTTTCCGTGGTCAACGTGCCCCATGATGGTGACAACCGGAGCCACGGAAACGAGGTTGGACTTCTCTTCGTCCGTCAACTCCTCTGATCGGATCCGACGACGATCAACCTCCACCGAGATGTTGAACCCCTCCAGAATCTGGGAGGCAACATCCGAGGAGATGGACTGGTTGACGCTGCGGAGGATCTTCGATGCAAGGAGCTTGGAAATCAGTTGGCTGGTGGAAACGCCCGTCTGCTGAGCAAGTTCACGAACAGTAACGGTGGTCGGGATCTTGACGGTCCGGTGTTCCCCGGGAACGTAGAGTTCATCTTCCTGACTTTGGGGCTCTTTTTCACGATGAGCGCGCGGAGCCGGACGCTCCCGCCGTGAGCGAAGCGCTTCTGTTTTCCGTTCTTTCTTCGACTGGCGGCGAGGTGCTTGGGTTGTCGGGGGTGCCGGCGGGGCCAGGACCGGCGGAACGACAGCAGGCTCAGGTTCCGGGCGCCATGCTACCTCAACCGGTTTGGCGACTGCGGGGGGCGCCGCGGCCGTCGTAGCAGGTCGCGCTGGCGGGATTTCGGGCTCCGGCTTGGGTTCTGGCTCGGGGGCCGGTTGGGGCTTGGCAGCCTCCAGAGCTGCGGCCTCTTTGGCTCGTCGCTCCTCCACCATCTCTTTGATGGTATCTGCCATGGACTCCTCGATGGTGCTGGAAGGACTCTTCACGTCCATGCCAATCTCCACGAGGGTGTCCATCATTTCCTTGCTGGAAATGTCGATCTCTTTTGCTAACTGGTAGATTCGGACTCGTGCCATTCCAATACCATCTCCTGATCAATGGCAGGACAAAGATTGAGTTACGACTGTTGCGAGATTGCGTCCTAGTGCATAGGGTCGCCCTCATTCATCCTGATAATGAATTCCATGACTTCCTGTTTCAGCAACTGTCGCTGATCCGGTGTAAGACTGATCCTGAGCGACCGTTCCACTGCTCTGCGTTTGTCGGCAGTTTCAAGGCATTGCGCCTCGAAACACAAATACACGCCACGCCCCGGTGATTTACCCTTTCGGTCCAGCAAGACGCCTCTTCCCTCGGTGAGAACGAGCCGGGCAAGCTCTCGTTTGCCCCGACGCCGACCACATCCTACGCAGGTTCTCAGGGGACGAAGTCGGTCCTCGCGGGCGTCAAGGGGGGAACACACGGAAACGACCCTCCATTACACGCCCTTCAATCTGCTGCCACTTCCGCAAAGGTCTCAGACTTGACGCCTTCGGTTTCCTCAGGGGCCGGGAGGGTTTCGGGAGCCGAATCCTCTTCGGCCCGCTCCTCACTGGAGGTAACTTGCTCCGGCTCTCCTTCGTGGCTCTCATCGCTAACAACGGACGGCTCCACCTCCGAGCATTGTATTCCCTCGGACTCACTCGCCTCCGAATCACCAACGGGTATCGATTCGGCGAGGGCCTTCGCCTCGTCAGCCAGCACCTCTTCGGGGGATCTCTGGGACAGGTCATACTGATCTTGCGTGCGGATGTCGATTCTCCATCCCGTCAGTCGCGCAGCCAGACGCACATTTTGCCCGGACCGACCGATAGCCAGGGATTGCTGATCGTCAGGAACAATGACGGTCGCGCTGCGGTCCTCCTCGTTCCGAAGGACGCTGGACACTTTAGCCGGACTGAGGGAGTTGGAGATGAACTTCGACGGATCTTCCTCCCACCGGACGATGTCGATCTTCTCCTCATTCAACTCATTCACCACGCCCTGGACTCGACTGCCCCGGTGCCCGACGCATGCTCCTACCGGATCGACGTTCTCGTCGTTGGTCTTTACTGCAATCTTCGTCCTGGCCCCCGCCTCCCGCGCGACTCCCTTGAGCTCCACAACCCCTTCCTGGATTTCCGGGACCTCCAGCTCGAAGAGCCGCCTGACCAATCCGGGATGGGACCGAGAAACAACAACCTGCGGGCTTTTGGTCGTTTTTCGAACCTCGAGAATGTACACTTTCAGTCGCGTGCCGAAGCGATAGGCCTCTCCAGGGACTTGCTCTCCCTGTGGCAGTAAGGCCTCCACCCGACCCAGATTCACGAAAACGTTCCGGCGCTCTGCCCGCTGAGCTTCGCCGCTGACCATCTCGCCTTCTCGGCCGCAGTATTCGTCATAGATCGACTCTCGCTCGGCCTCGCGAATGCGCTGCATCAACACTTGCTTGGCCGTTTGTGCTGCGATGCGACCGAAGTTCGTCGGCGTCACTTCCACTTCGACTGCCTCACCCAGAGTCACGGCCGGCTTCACAAGCTGGGCTTCCGCCAGGCTGATCTCGGTGTGAGTATTAACAGGAAGCTCGGTGACGGATTTCTGAGCAAACACTCGGAAGCCTGAGTGCTCGATGTCCAGCGCCACTCGGATGCTGCCAGCCGCCCCGAAGTTCTTCTTGTAGGCTGAGACTAACGCCGCCTCCATTGTCTCGACCAGGGTTTTTAACGGGATATCTTTTTCCCGCTCAATTTGTTTCAAGGCATCGATCAAGTCAAGGCTCACGTATAACCCTCCACGCCGGACCAATCCCAATCCCGGTGAGGGACAGGTCGCCCGGGGATCCAGGTTTGTTTTCCGCCATTCCCGCCCAGCAAGCGCGAACACCGGGCCAACGACCCTTGAACGCGGCAGAGGCGCTACAACCTGCAGCGCCCCCGTCCAGTCGATCATGTTTTGGAGACGACAATCCTCACGAGCGTCTCGGTCTTCGGCTTCGGAACCCTCCACCGAAGAACATGGTTACGCGGCTTCTGTCAACCGGCTCCCTCAACCCGGCATCGCCGACCGTGGGACGGGTTCTCGCTTACTGGAACAATAAAGAGCGGGAGGGACTCCCACTCTTCTCCGTGTACTAAGCGCTTACGGGCGATAGTGTAGCATAAGCTTTCGATTTTGGCAACCAACCCGAATCCCAGAGGTCCAGAGCCCGGTCTCCTCCCTTTTCACGCTTGCCAGTACCTTTCGCGCGTGCTATAAGGAGACCCTTGGAGGTGTCTCCCGTGGCTCCACCGAAGCAAGCGAATCCTGCGGACGAGTCGCCTCCGTCCACGGGAACTCTGACAGACCTTCTGTCCGAAGACGGCGACGAGGAGTTTGTTGCCGAGACGGCCGCGCGCGTTCGTTCCGCAACCAGCGCTCCCGGCGGAACGGTGACGTTGCTGTTCACGGACATCGTGGACTCGACGAAGATTCTTCAGTCCTTAGGCGCAACGGAGGCTGAGAAGAACCGCGTGTGGCTGGAGCGGCTCCTGAACCCGCACGCGGAAATCGTGCGCGATTGTCTCCACGCTCACGAGGGCTTCGAGGTTACGACCACCGGCGACGGCTTCTTCCTCACGTTTGCCGACCCCGCCAACGCGGTCCTGTGCGCGGTGGAGATCCAGCAGCGCCTGGCAAGGGTGAATCTGGTAACACCGGTGGCGGGCAATCCGCCCTTGCAGGTACGGATTGGCCTCCACACCGGAACGCCCAGCCTGCACGACTCCGGCGACGCCAGTCAGTACCTCGGCTCTTCGGTCCATACGGCCAGCCGCGTCGCCTCAGCCGCCCACGGCGGACAGGTGCTGGTCTCGGAGCAGACCTACGCTCTGGTGAATCGCCAACTCTCTCGTTTCCGGTTCCACAACCACGGGGAGTTTCACCTGAAAGGAATCGGTCCCGAACCGTTGATCGAAGTCCTCTGGGAGGGCAAACAGCCGACAACGCCGACCGTCGAGAAGGCTTCGTCCCCGCCGCGGGAGAAGGCTCCGCCGCAAACGTCCTACCATGCGGAAGTAAAAGGCTCCGGGGCCATCGCTCAAGGGCCCGGGGCGGCCGCTGCGGGTGAGGGCGGCATCGTGATCGGCGGTAGCGCACAAGGAGATATTCACACTGACAGAGGGAATCGCCCATGACGACGCGTCGTCACCACATCGACGTGAAGATGCCAGAGCGTTTGTAGTAGTGCGATTCATCGCACATTACCCACCGGCGGAGGTGCGATGAATCGTACTACTACACGATTGTTGCGAGACAGTTGCACTGTCGAGCCACGCCCGGAGGCTCGACAGTGCAACTGTCTCGCAACAACCCTCAAACGCATTCTCAAGCGAGGGAAGAAACGATGAACAACGCACAAAGAAGTCGACTGGAACAGCTTCGCAACGCTTTCGAGAACCACGCCATTGACGAAGACACGTATCGCGCGGCCGTCGAGGCATTAGGCGGTCAGGCGGGAATGACCGCCTCGGTCACTGGTTCCGGCGCGATTGCGCAGGGCGCAGGCGCGCAAGCGGTGGGTGCGGGTGGTGTGGTCATTGGGGGAGACGTCCATGGCGGCGTCCACGTCGGCTCACCGGGCGCGCCTGAAGATGCCGCGGAAGAAGCGCCGGAGCGGATCAAGGTTCTCGTACTCGCCGCGAATCCGGTGGATACCCCGCGAGTAGCGCTCGACGAACAGATTCGGAATATCAGGGAGAAGATTCGCGCCTCCGAGCACCGCGATTCCGTAGAGTTGATCCCGC
>JACQGJ010000516.1 GCA_016199605.1 Armatimonadota bacterium
CGACACAGGAAAGGAAGCACAATGAAACACGGAGTATCCCGATTTCTGCAGAGCGGAGGGATGCTCAGCATCATGATCAACTGGACACAGGTCGCATCTGCGGCTGATTTGCAGTGGCGGACCTTCACCGGCAAGCTGCCTCTCAAACTCACCGGACCCGCGTTTGTGTCGGAGCCGGTCACATTTGACAACCCCATGCTGCGCTCCATTAAGGAGAAGTGGTACGAGCTTCCGTGGGCGCCGGCAGAAGCCATGCGGCTGAGGCTCACTCGACCACAAAGCACAGCGAAAGCCTTCGGTTTCTGGGTGAGCCAGAAGGAGTATTGCCTGTTAGTGCGCAATGGCAATAAGTGGCGGCAGGCGACGCCCTCAGGAAGGAAAGACGTGAGCGACCCTTCACTGGCGTACTTCGGCCACGAGGTTAGCGGGCAGGCAGTGGCATGGAGCCAGCCTGCTGCAGTGCTGGTTGTCGGTGACGTCCCGGACAACGCGATTCAGGCGCTGAGGGTCCCGCTCTTCGACGCGGGCTGCACGGCCATGACGCTGGAACGCGGGGAGCGCGAGCTGAATCAGGCGCGCGAGTGCCTTCGGTGGATGCAAAAGCCCGACGCCACTGTTGGAGCAGCCGTCGAGAAAGCTGAGGCGTCCCTTCGCGAGACGAAAGCGCGACTCGACCGCGAAACCTTTGGATTGCTCGATGCCTACACACATTTCCCCGAGCCGGCGTATGCCCTGGAGGACATGGCCTACTTCAGCCGTCTCTTCCATCGTGGAGGTGAGTTCAAGAGGTTTGGATACGAGAGCGCGTGGGAGAGCGTATTCGACGGCCGTCCTGAGTTTGCACCGTGTATGGAAGCTCGCAAGGCAGCGCAGCAGGCCCTTTGGGCCGAGAGACCGCAGACCCTCAAGGCGGAGACTGCCCGCGTGTTCGGAGCGAACGCTCGGTTCGCGGCCAGCATCACTCACGGGCTGACGAAGTTCCGACGCGACAAACCTATTCCTGAGCTACTCAAGACAACGTACCGCATGAACCTGGCGAGAGAAGAATACGAATCTTTCCAGGTAGTCGTCACCAGCCTGGAGGCGCCGGTCCATAATGCGCAGGTCAAGGTCCAATGGGAAGGCGCCGGGCCACACCCGGAGGTCTTGCTCCGTCCCGCCGGCTATGTCCAAACGAAGCCTGACCCCGACAACTACGCTGAATACATCGGCTGGTGGCCGGATCCCCTGATGCCTCCCGGCGCCGCGGACATCACCGCGGGAGAGGTCCAGCCTTTCTGGGGAACGGTGCGCGCATTGAAGAACACTGCCGCAGGAGACCATCGCGCGAAGGTGATCGTGACCGCCGACGGGATGCCGCCGCTCACCTGCACCCTCACCGCTCACGTCTTTGACTTCGCCCTGGGGTTCACCCACCTGCCCAGCCTCCTTTCCTTGCGCCTGGATTCCATCAAGGCTTTCTACAAGTTGAAGGAGGTTCCTCGTGAGGTCAAGCGTCGATGGTACGCCTTCTGCCTCGACTACCGGATGAACCCCAACAACATCTATGGTTCGGAGTCGATCCCCGAAGAAGAGGACCTCGACTTCTGCCTCCAGCGCGGCTTCAATGCGATGGTCATGGCCACCCCTTCGTTACGCACCGACACTCGCAACAGGCGGGACAATCTGGCGTTGTGGGTGAGTGACGATAACGTAACCTACAGGAAGATTGAAGGGGATTGGCAAGTGACGCACGATGAAAGCGGCGGCCTTGTGTTGAGTGGACTCGACGTGAAGGCGCGTTTTCTTAAAGTGAACAGCCTTTGTGAAGATGAAGCTGGGGAATTCGTTGTGAAATCCCTGGAGCCTGGCCGCATTGTCGCTTTCGACGGCGTACGGCAAATCAACGGCCCGGTCGGTTATGCTGGAGCCGACGACGGCTCCAAGCCACTCGGATCCTTCGGAGCGACTTGGGGCGCAGCCCTGGACTACAGGCGCGCCAGCCTCGGCTTGGACCAGGGAGAAACGCAGCAGGTGACACGGCTCGTCCTGAACGGCCCGATGGAGGGCATGTTGGATCGCGTCAAGCGATTCTATGCGACGGCGAAGGCACACGGCCTGGGCGACCGGGCGTATGTCTACGGCTTCGATGAGTGGTCGGAGGTGAAACGCTACGGGGAGATTAAGACAACCTACGACCTGCTTAAGCAGGTTGCTCCCGGCATCAAATCGTGTAGTACGGTAGTCCACCCCGTGGAGCCGATCACAAAGGTCATCGATGCGTGGTGTCCCTGTCTGTGCTACGAGTACGGCGGTTACAAGGCGGCCCGTCAACGCGGGCAGGAAGTCTGGTATTATGCCGGCGGAACTCCTTACGATCCTTTCCCGACCCACGAACTGCTCGACGTTCCCGCGGTGGAAGCTCGCGCTTTCTTCTGGCCTGCATGGCGGTTTCAGTACACGGGCTGGCTGCACTGGGAGCTCAACTGCTGGTACAACAACCTGGAGGGCGACAAACGGTGGCCCGAAATTCCCTGGGACCCGGCGCGCAGTGGAGTTCGCAATGGCGAAGTCGGCCGCATCTATCCGGGACCGGATGCCACACCCTTGCCGTCCGTGCGACTGGAGAACATGCGTGATGGCATTGAAGACTACGACTACTTCTGGCTCCTCAACAACGCCGCCCGCAAGCTGCGGGCTTCCGATCCGCGAAGGAAGAGAACCTTCAAGCTGATCGACGACTCAATCCAGGCCCTCTGCCCCTCCCGCGCTCACTTCGAGCGCGATCCGGTGCGAGTCTTGGCGATCCATGAGCGGCTGGGAAAGGCGCTTGAGGAGTTACTGTAGGGAGGTCCTGCATAATGGAAACGCTGAAAGACCGTATCGCAATCGTCACAGGCGCCAGCTCCGGAATCGGTGAGGCGACCGCGCGAAGATTTGCCCAGGAAGGAGCGACTGTCGTCGCCCTTGCGCGGCGCGAGGAACGACTCATGCATCTCTCGGAGGAGTGCCCAAGCGTTGAGCCTTTCCCCTGCGATGTGTCGGACCATGCAGGGCTTGAGCGCTGCGTTCAGCAGACCATCGAGCGTCACTCCAAGATTGACATATTGGTCAACAACGCCGGGTTCAGCTATTACGAGCGGTGCGAGGAGAGCACGCTGGAGCACTGGCGGGAGACGATGGCTGTCAACCTCGAAGCGATGTATGTGCTCGCCAGACTGATTGTGACGCACATGATTACCCGCAGGTATGGTCGAATCGTCAACGTATCTTCGATCCAGTCCCTTGCCGCCGATGCGACCGTAGGAGCATACGCCGCTACCAAAGGTGGCATCAACGCGTGGTCGCGCTGCCTCGCGGTGGATCTCGCCGAGCACAACATTCTCGTGAACGTCGTCGCCCCCGGCTGCGTTCATACCGAGATGAGTTTCGTGAATGGGGCGGACGAGACACAGAGCGAGCACTTCCAGGAGTGGTACGTGCGACAACGTAAGATTCCCCTCGCCCGTCCGGGCAGCGCCGAGGAAGTCGCAAACGCAATCCTCTTCCTCAGCGGCGACCAGTGCACCTACATCACAGGGCAGGTCTTGGTCGTTGACGGAGGCCTGACAATCACCTTCTGAGTGACACATTCCCTGCGAATTCAGGGCGACCACGAATGAAGAGGGAGAGAATGGATGGACAGAGAATAGAGGCTGGGCAGGACCGATTGAGCTATGAGGTCATCGGTGTGGCGATGGAGGTACACCGGGAACTCGGGCCGGGTCTGACTGAGGAGTTCTATCATCAACTGCTGTCGAGAAAGCTGTCCGCGTCAAGCATTGAGCATCGAAGTAAGCGCAGAGAGCGGCTGATTCATCGGGGACAGGTTGCGGATGAATTCGAGGCGGACATAATCGTCGGGAAGCATTTGGTACTGGAATTGAAGCACCTCGCCGGAGGTTTCGCGCCGGATCATTATACGCAGTTGATCTGCTACCTGAAGTTCTGGGGAATCCGGACCGGATGGTTGATAGACTTTGGCAAGGAGAGCCTCACTCGACGGAGAATCGTCTACGCCTCCCCGCCTGTGCCTCCACTGGATACAACGACGATTCTCGAGCAGGCGCCCACACATTTCAAGGATGAGGAGTTACTTCTGACGCTTCACCGCTCCGTAGACCGTGTGCTCCAGGCTCACGGTCTCGGGTATTGTGATACGAGCTACACGGGTCTGATGATGGCTGACCTGAGAGCTGAGGGGATACCTTTCATTGGAAGGCCGTCAACATCCATTGTAACGGAGGAGGAGGAACTGGGCCGGGCAACGCTCAACTGCCTAACGGTCAGCGACGCCTGCGCGTTCATGATTCTCGCCCTGCGGGATGGCATCCGGGCAGCGGACCGAGCCATCATGCAAGCCTACCTTCGGCACCTCCATCTTCCGTGGGGCATCATCGTCAACTTCGGCAAGCGTCAACTCGACCTGCGATTCGTTCTTCATCCAAGATCAGAGAAGCCCACACTGGATCATTCGTGGTCGTCCTGACTTCGTGGGGAGATAAACAATGAAGATCACTGCACTTGAGACATTTGTGATTGGTGACCGGGCGAACATTGATCCGGACAAGGGTGGCATTGAGCCGTTGGCGTGCATTCGTGTGCATACCGACCAGGGGATTGCCGGTTTGTCCGAAGTCTTCCGCGTGCCGCCGGGCGTGGTGACGGCGACGGTGGGGAATGCCGACACACACTTCGGGCGGTTGCTCCTCGGTCAGGAGATCACCCACCCCGAACGGTTGTGGCAGTTGATGTGGGATGCGCTCATTCACACGAACCGCCGCGGGTGGGAGACCATCATCCTCGGCGCACTGGATGTCGCTATCTGGGACATCTACGGCAAGTCCCTCGGCAAGCCCGTCTGGCAACTGCTCGGCGGCGTGCAGCGAGGTCCGTTTCAGACCCACGCCGATACACGCGTCAAAGAGGTCGTGCCCTACTGCACCATCGTGTCGGATGTGTGGGGCGGGGCGGAGATGATCCGGCAGCAGACCGAGCGCGCGGTCAAGCTGGCCGAGTTGGGCTACCGAGCCTTCAAGGCCGAGCCGATGATGTCCACACCCAGGGACATCGTCGCGATGGCCCGGTCGGTACGCAAGGCGATTGGACCGGACCTGACGCTGATGATTGATGTAGGGTATCTGTTCAACGACGTGCCGACCGCTGCGAAGATCTGCCGCCAGTTGGCCGAGTTTGATGTCTTCTTCTTCGAGACGCCCTTCCCGGTGGACTCGCCGCAGCCCTACCGGCAACTCGCTGCGGTCTCCCCTATTCCTCTTGCGATGGGGGAGCACGCCGTCACCCGCTGGGAGTTCCTCGACATGATGGATCGTGGCGGGGTGCAGGTTGTCCAGCCCTATATGACCACCTGCGGAGGACTTACCGAGGCAAAACGCATCGTCGAGCTGGCACTCCCCCGCGGCGCTCTGGTCTGTCCCGGCAACTGGTCTACACAAATCCTCGGCTCCGCGTCCGTACACCTCGCGGCGTATTCTCCCATCACGCCCTTCGTCGAGTTCGCGCCTGCCGAGGTCTTCGATTCGCCGTTGCGGCAGACGCTTCAGGACGCGGGCTTCCCGGTCGTCAATGGCGCCATCTCGCTGCCAGACCAACCGGGCATCGGGTATGAGTTGCCGAATGGGATTCTCGATACATTCGGCACCTAACATTGACACGGCAACTTCCGTTGCCTATAATCCTGCCAGTTCTTACAGGCACTACTTTCGTCCTACGGAGCCTACCCAATGAGGAACAGTGGACAATGGCTGATTAACCTCGCTGACACCGGCGGCTACGCTGCTGTGGACGGCCTCGTGTCCGTGCAAGGCTATCTCAATGATGGTCGGACTCCCGAAGAGGTGGCCATCATGGAGAAGGCCGAAGACTATGGTGCGACCGCCGTATTCTTCGAGGCGGGACGCGATGGTCGCCCGCCGCTGGCACAGGCTTTCGTTTTCGTTTCCGATGGACCGGCTCAGGACCAGGGCTTCGCTCGTCTACACCAACGTCTGTGGAGTTGGGGCGGTGTGCCACTGGTGTATCGGGTGACTCCCGGGCTGGTCCAGTTGTTCCGATGCGCGCACAAAGCCGATTTCGAATCGAAGGGAGAGATCGTCTTTAAGCCCTACAAGACGCTCAAGTTTGCCGCCGAAATCGCCAACGATCCGTGGTGGGACTCTGAACGTCTCCGAAGCGGAACTCTGTGGGACGAGCCAGAAGTCTGCAAGACCCTCCTCTCAGGCCGCCAGGCGGCCCAAAAGACGCTGATCAAGGAGGTCAAACTTCTCCATGAGGAACTCGACGAAGAAGGCATCTTGCCCAAACCTCTTCGGCGGAAACTGCTCATTCTCTCGTTGCTAATCGCCTATCTTGAGGCACGGAGAGTATTCGAGGCTGATTATTTCGCGCGCTTCCGAACCGGAGCGACAAGGTTCTTTGAGGTGCTCGCGGATGGTCCCGCGCTCGTTAAATTGTTGGAACACCTTGAGGAAAGATTCAATGGTCACGTCTTCTGCCTCAGCGAGGAGTACAATGCGACGTTGCGCGACAGCCGACGACTTGCCCGGTTCGCCCGTCTGGTCGAAGGGAAGCAGGAGTCCGGCGGTCAATTGACACTGTGGCAACGCTACTCCTTCGCAGACCTTCCCATCGAGCTCATCAGCCACATCTACCAGCTTTTCGTCAGCGACACTACGGTAGCCGTCTATACACCGCCGTTTCTTGTGCGTCTCATGCTGGGCGAGGTGCTTAGTTGGGAGCGACTGGACCGGCTGGATCAAGAAAATGAAATCATATTGGATCCTGCTTGTGGATCCGGAGTTTTCCTTGTAGAGGCCTACAAACGTCTTGTACTCCACTGGCGAAGCCGAAATGACTGGAAACGCCCCAAGGTTTCGGATCTCAAGAAGCTCCTCACTCGTGTCAGCGGCATCGATCTGGAAGAAGGGGCAGTGGAACTCGCCGCCTTTAGTCTCTGCCTCGCCCTCTGCGATGCTCTGAAACCAGAGGAAATACGGGCGAGCGTCAAGCTGTTCCCCGAACTGAAGGAGAAAAGTATCCACACGGGCTGTTTCTTCAAGTGTCGTGAGCAACAAAAGGTGAAGGAAAAGGTTGGGGTAGTGGTGGGGAATCCACCATTCTCATCTTCTCTGGGAACCGAGGCGGCAGGGCGAGCCTATGGCCGGTATCAGGAGAACCACGGTGCTCTACCTGACAGGCAACTCGCTTACCTCTTCCTTCATGAGTCCATGGAGGTGCTGGCCAAAGGCGGTGTACTTTCGCTGCTCCAGCAATACAACTTCCTCTACAATCAGCAGTCGCTTGATTTCCGCCGGAAATTCATTGAGCGATGGGATGTCCGGGAAGTATTGGATTTCATTTCCATCCGCGGCCTGTTTCAGAAAGGCGGCGCCGACACCAAGGTTGTGGTGGTCGTGGCCGAAGCCAATCAGCCATCGCCGGAAAGACAGATTCTCCACGCCTCCTTCCGTCGTAGTGGCCGTGCCGATGCCGAACAAGGCTTCGACATCGACTATTACGATATGCACTGGCTGCCTCGTGAACTGGCGCTCACCAATGACGGAGTGTGGCGGAGTGATTTGCTTGGCGGGGGACGTGTGTTGGGATTTGTGGACCGGCTGAAGGAATTCAAGACGTTAGGGCAGTTTGCAGAGGACCGAGGGTGGGACTGTGGGGAAGGTTTCATCGTTGGACAGTCTGGCAACCGACCTCCCGCCGATCATTTAACCGGCGCGGACTTTCTCCCTTCGGAAGCCATACTTCCAATCGGCATCGATAGATCGTCGATTTCCAAGGTGACCGATCGTCTTTTCAAAACAGCCTACACGCCCAAGCGATATACCCCTCCCATGGTATTGATTCGGGAGCAAATGGATTTGGACTGTGGTGTGTGGTTGAGCAGTTACTTAACATACAAAAACAAGGTCGTAGGGGTTTGTGGTTCACCGCGCGATGCAGGGCCGATACGCGAGATTGAAAAATGGCTTCGTAACGAACAGGCTGCTCTCAGAGCGTTCGTGGCTGCGATCAGCGTCAGATTGTTCACGCAAAAAGCGACCACCTTATCAGAGATCGATGTGCTGTCGCTGCCATATCCCGAACAGTTATCTCTTAAGCTTAGCTCCACCGAGCAAATCCTTGTCGACGACATCGTGGACTACTACCGCGACCTGATTCGCCTCGGCGACGACTCCCCCGCGATGAAAGAACCTGGCGTTGGGGCACTGCCGAGTTTCAACGACACCTATACACAGCAGATCAATGCCATCTACAAGAAGAATAAGCTCCGTACGCTTGAACCGCACACATGGCCTGGTGTGATCTGCCAGCCGTTTGTCTTTGGAAAGGGCAAGGTGGCTTGGAACGGGGCAGAGGAGTTGAAGGGCAGGCTCGACAAATTGCTGCGGGAGCAGCGAGGCAGCGGCTTGACCGTCACCCGCATCGCCCGCATTTACGACGGCCCCTGCATCTATTTGCTCAAGCCAGATCGCCTGCGTTACTGGCTGCGCTCGTTGGCATTACGCGACGCGGACGAAACCTTAACCGATTTGTGGGAGCAAGGCTTTTGATGGGGCGAAATAATGCTGGCTGATCTCCCAACCCTTGCCCAAGCGGGCAGATTCGAGCCAGAGGTTCATTTGCCAGGGGCTGCCCGCGATGCTCTCCTGGATTTCATTGCGGATGAATTGCCCTGCTGGCGTGACCATCCCGAGAGAAAGCCAGAAACCGCCGAAACTGCCCTGACCGGCCAACTATGTGATCATCTGAACAGCGCAGCACGAACTTCGGCCGGCTGGAGTTGGGTCCAATTCCGCACCGAAGTTCCAGACGAAGTCCGCCAGGAAAGGACCATCGACTTGGCGCCGAAGCCTTGTGGCGCCGTCCTTATCATCGAGGGACGTCGTCACACACAATTCCACACTCTCTTTCCAATCGAGTGCAAACGCCTGCCAACTCCCACGGGAAGGAATCGCGACAAACGCGAATACGTGGTGACGGCCACCGGGACAACAGGAGGCATGCAGCGGCTCAAATTCGGCTATCACGGGGCCGCTCATCAGTTCGGCGCGATGATTGCATACGTGCAGGAGCAGACTTTTCCCCACTGGTTGAGTCAGGTGAATGGTTGGATTTGCGACCTATCGGCGGAATGCAACTCTGCTTGGAGTGATTCGGACGCTTTACAGCCGTTGAAGGACGATTGTGCCGTCGGGATCTGCATATTCCATTCTCGCCATCAGCGGGGAGGCGGACTTGAAGAGATCGAACTCCGGCATCTCTGGATCAATATGAACTGAGGTCAGCCGGAACCTCCGAGTTGCTCGCCGGTGATCTGGATCACCAGGATTTCAAACACCTGCCGCGCGAGAGCGAGGCGAGTGACCTTGTTCCTCTACGGGTTGGCTTGGTGCCAGTATGGACTTATTGGGGGGGCTTCCCGCAAACCTACCGGGAAGCTCCGTCCAATGCGGCTGGAGCCTTGCTGGTACGGCTGGAGTATTGGCCGGTGTGGCTGGAGCTTTAGCAGCGTCGCTAAAGCCTTAGCTGGTACGGCTGGAGCCTTAGCCGGAGCGGCTGGAGCTTTGCCGGGTTGGCTGGAGCCTTATCCGGTTCGGGTGGGGCCTTAGCCCAACTTCCGCAGTCATGGGTCAAAAAGCCCGTGGTTATTGGAGCGAGGGTTCATTTTCTTCACTACATTTGGTGCATCGACAGTTGTCTGGGCAGGTGGAGTTGCAGTTTGTCCAGGAGGATCGCCTGGTGCTCGGTGGGCTGGGTGATACAGCGTTTGCGAATCTCAACCCCTTGCTGGGTTGGCAGGATCACGTCGACCAGACGAATTTGCGCAATCTCATCGAACACCTTACGCGGTTCGTCACCCAACCCCGCTCGCTTGCAGAGCTGCGCCAGGGTCTTCCACAGGACGTAAGCCAGAAAGCAAACCAGAAGATGGGCCTGTACCCGCTTCTCCTTCTGATGCCAGATGGGACGAATCCTCAAGTCCTGCTTCCCAATGCGAAAGGCGTTCTCCGCTTCGGTCAACTGGATGTAGGCTTCCCACAGCTCTTGCGCCGTCCAATCCAGGATATTCGTTCGAAGCATATAGCAGCCTTCACTCAACGTCGCCCAGTCCCTCCAGCCTTCTTTCTTCGTCCACTTCAGTCGGGCTCCACCGCCCTCGCCCTCCGTGACCTTTACCTCAAACAGTCCTGCCGCTCGGCTGTTCGGACCCAGTAACCGTCCGACGCGACGCGCGATCTCTGCAACCTTCTGCCGCTTCTTCTGACACGAAGAGGCGATCTTCCCCAAACCCTCCTCGATCCGCTTCTCAAACCGCGCGTGAATCGCCTTCTCCTTTTCCCTCCGAGCCCGACTGCGACACAGGATAAACACCTCCGCCTCTCCCGTGGGTGATGGGCAAAGCTTCACCTCCACCCCCTCCCGTATCTGCTGCCAATCCTCGGACAGAAGTTCCTGCTCAAAGGTCTTCAACTGGCTCTTGGGAGTCCCCACAATATAGCGACGATCTCCCCGCTTCAAAAAGCGAACGTTCTTCTCCGACGCCATCCCCCGATCCATCACCCAGATGCGATTGGCTTTTCCGTAGCGTTTCTCCATTAACCCCACGATCTCTTCCACCGTGGTCATGTCGCTCTTGTTCCCCGCAAACACCTCATATCCCACGGGAATCCCCGCACGACTCACCACCAGCGCCAGACACACCTGTTTACAGTCCGGACGATGATCCCGAGAATAACCCCGTTGCGCCTGAGCATTCCCCTTTGCCTCTCCTTCAACATAGGTCGAAGTCACGTCGTAAAGCAGTAGATCGTATTCCAGATCGAACAACTCTCCCAGACGTTCTTTCAGATGTATCTCCAGCGCCTCCTTGTGCGGCAACACCTGATCCAGAGCCCGATACAGACGATCATCATTCACTTTCTCCACTGGCACCCCCAGGAGATCTGGCAGAGCGGTGCGTTCATACAGGTGCTCGGCAATCCGCAATTCACTCGAAGGGTGGCATAGCCGGCACAGAACCAGAACCTGCGACATCACCGACCAGGGAATGTCCTCCTCACCCCGCGACAGAACTCTCTCCAAAAACTGGGGAAGCTGCAATTGTTCCAGCAGCTTCTTCCCCAGCCAGAAACCCCCAAACTCCCGATCCCCCTCCACCCGCACCCGCGAGACATCGACTTTCACCCATTCCGGTTTGATCTCCTCAAACTCCTCAAAGAGCGACTCCTCGCGAACTCCCGAAGAACCTTCCGCCGCCTCATGAAATCCCAGGCGAACTTCCTCTTTCAAGTCCCCCAGATACGCCACGACTCGCTGGCGCGGACCCCGCTCCGTGCGATACGACTCCACCAGCGTCCAGTAGTCGTACCGCTTCCCCTCATAAGTGCGATAGGCTTTCCGCAGGTACATACGGATAGTCTAACAAGAATCCGCAAATCCGTTTTCTTCACTACATCCGGTTTTCACCCAACACCCCTTGACCACCCCCGTAAAATCAGCAACAATCCTACTCGCAACCCATCAAAACAGCCCGAAAATAAATCTCCAGACCGTTTGCTGCGGAAGTTGGGTTAGCAGCGTAGCTGAAGCTTTAGCCGGTGTGGCTGGAGCCTTAGCCGGTGTGGCTGGAGCCTTAGCCGGTGTGGCTGGAGCCTTAGCCGGTGTGGCTGGAGCTTTAGCCGGTGCGCTTTTAGCCAAGGCGGGGTTGAAAAGGTCAAAGCCGCCGCGGAAATCGGATCACAGGGCAAGTTCTCGTGCAAAAGCTCTTCCCCACCGACCACCTCACGAAACGCGAACGCGTCGAGCGGACGCTCAACCTCCAGCCGGTTGACCGGGCCGTCCTGCACGATCAGGCCAGCTACAGCCCTGGAGTGGTCTCGCTTTACACGGGCAAGACGATCCTCGGGTTTGATTACACAGTCGAGGACATCTGCGAGGTCATCCGCCAGACGCTGGATGCCTGCTTCCCGCCGGTTGCGCCTCGGGGAACGGCGCGGGTCACCGATGACGACGGTTTTGTCACACAGCATGATAATTGGACTTCGTGGACGGTGAGTCGCCCGTTTGATGATGTCGTGGGGGCGAGGGAGTATCTGCTTCGCAAGACCGAGCAAATGCGGAACACGCCTTTCGACACCGGGCAGGCGCGTGAGGAGTTCCGCAAACAGATGACCGACTTGCAGCGTCTCGTCGGCGACACGGTCATCATTGATACCAGCAGCGCCGTGGGGTTGTGCGCGTGCTGGTCGGGGTTGGGGCTGATGCTGTTCTGCTATCTCTACGACGAGGAGCCGGAGGTCGTCTCCGACTTCGTCGAGGTCTACACCGCCAACGAGATTCGGAGAGTGCGTGCCATTGCCGATCCAAGTCTGTCGCCGGTCATCCTCATCGCCGACGACTTCGCCACCAAGCAGGGACCCATCTTCAGCCCGGAGTTCCTGCGACGCGAACACTTCCCTCGCCTGAAGCGCATCACCCAGGCATGGCACAGCCACGGACTGAAGGTTCTCTATCACAGCGATGGGAACTGGATGAGCGTCATCCCCGATCTCGTGGAATGCGGGGTCGATGGCTTCTACTGCCTCGAACCCGCAATCGGCATGGACCTCGTAGAGTTGAAGAAGGCATGGCCGCAGCACGTCTGGGCGGGTGGCGTGGACGGTGTTGATCTGATGGAAATGGGAACGCCGGAGGAAGTGGCGCGGGAAGTGCGAAGACAGATTGTTGAAACCGACGCGTTGACCACAGGCGGAGTGTTTATCGGCACCTCCAGCGAAATCAGCCCGCCGATCAAGCCCGAGAACTATCGGGCGATGATTGAGACCGTGGGCCAGCTCACCAATCCAATGATTTGAACGGACGCATCATGAGCTTTTCCTTCATCCACTTCACCGATCTACATCTTGGCGAGGGTCAGGAAGACAGTATCGGGATTTTCCGTCAGATGATCCATGAGATCAACGCACTCGATCCACAACCTTCTTTTGTTCTCCAGACGGGCGATATCTGTCTCCAGTCGGGTGTGACCATCCAGGAGCAGTACCTCCGACTTCGTGACGAGTTCGACATGCCTGCCTTCGATGTGCCGGGTAACCACGATACTTTCGTCGGCGAAGCGGATAGCAAAGCAACCTATCGACAGCTCATCGGTCGTGAGACCTTCTACTCCTTCGACCACGGAGGCGCGCATTTCATAGCCCTCGACGGTCTACAGGAGGATCCGAGGTACACCGACTGGCGCAACATCTATGGGGAGGTCCGCGGAGAGGAGTGGGAATGGCTGAAGAGCGACTTGAGTAGCGTTGTCCACGGAACACCCGTGGTCGTGTTTCTGCACATCCCGGTGCTCAGCACTTTCCCCAACCGTCAAGGCTATGAGCCACGGCAGATGCCGTCCTGGGAAATCGCGAACGACGAGGAGTTGCACGAGTTGTTCTCTACCCACGGCGTGCGATTGGTGCTGGCTGGGCACGTACACGAGAACGAGACGATCGCGCGTGACGGAGTGACGTACGTATCGACCGGCGCTGTTTGCGGGCGGTGGTGGTCGAACGATCCGTTGAGAGGTTCGAACACCGATGGATCGCCGCGAGGCTATCGGATTGTCACCGTGGCCCCCGCGGTCGGAGAAGTGTCTTGGACCTACAAAGGCATCGGCCTGCCGGAGTCCGAACAACTCGAGGCGGTCGTGTCACGGGAAGAGGTTCCCACCTCCACCGGAGAACCCGGTTTTCCCTTACTTGTGAACGTCTACGACGGGCACGCGGGCTGGCGGGTGGAAGCCGCGGTGGAGGACGAGGAGTGGCAAGCCCTGTCCTTGACTGCAACTGGCGACACTTCTCGTTCCGACGAGACGGAGGGAGTGGACGAGAACCTCAAGGCCTCGGGCGCCCTAACCAGCGCGCACCTCTGGCGTGGAACCGTCCCCCGCTCTTCCCGCCAAGGAGGCAACGCCTTCGCGATCCGAGTCCGGGCGACCGACCCATGGTGTCGGCAATACGAAGCACTGATGGCAACAGGCTGACCTGCCACGGCAGTCTACCTCGGTTTTCGCGTACGGAGCACCGCCTCACCCCGATCAGCGTGTGACAGTCTACGGGGTTTCGTCGTGGGGGTGCTCGGGGCCGTCTCTGAACGCTAAGGCCCCCGTGGGGCAGTTCTCCACGCATTCCCCGGCGACTTTCTGAAGGCCCTC
>JACQGJ010000481.1 GCA_016199605.1 Armatimonadota bacterium
ACGCTTCGCTCCGGCAGCCCCCTCCATGCTGTGTTCTTACCAAGAGACTAAACCGGACATTTCTATCTTGCACAATACCAGACATTTCTAAATTGCGTTGACAAAACAATGAACCTCCGCTTGACCGCTTCCGGTCCGCATGGTATAAGAAGCGGCGACGAAAGTCGGGAAATCTTAAGAGTGAGGGTGTTACGATGGTGAAGAAATCAATGATAGTGGTTGCAGTTCTGATAGTGGCTACCTCCATCTGGGTTGGGAGAGTGTTCTCCGGGGAGGACAATACAGCACCCAAGATAGTGAAACTACCAACTCACCGGGAACTCTGTGCGCTGGTTGTGGAGCTTCGTGACCAGAACCGCGCTCTCCAGGAGAAAGTGGAGGAGCTCGGCAAAGAACTCGAAGGGGTGCGAGGAGAGGCGAGCCGGGAATCTGGCGAGCGCCGGGAGGAGATACGAAAGGTTCAGCAAGCCGCCGGCGATGCTCAGAATGACGCAAGAAACGCGGGAGACCTCGCCAAGCAGGTAGACCAGCGCGCCTCTTCCGCGGAGTTGCGGGCGATTGATGCTTACGGCGAAGCCCAGAAGGCCGGCACGAGCGCCTCCACCGCGCAGCATTCCGTTGACGTCCTGTCAGGCAGGTACGAGCGCCATCGTCATCGCTTCGCAGTGCCTGCAGAATACGGCGGTGGGCTGTCCTATGCCGTGCGCCGTGGCGCGGAGATTCAGACGCCTGACGATTGACCCCCTCAATCGCAGGATGCCTTTCAGAGAATACGGAACAAAAAAAGCCCCCCGACGATTGAACTACAGTCGGGGGGCGAACTTCTGAACTGAGACCTTCACCGGCGCCTAGGTGGTGCTGGTGATGGAGGTGTTCACCCGTACGAACAGGTTGCGCACCTTGGTTCCGAGGAGCGTCAAGATCGCAATGACAACCAACGCGATCAACGCCACGAGGAGACCATACTCAACCAGTGTCTGTCCTTCCTCTTCCATGATAAACCGACGGATCATTCGTATTCCCTCCTTTCTTGTGAAGATTCGTTCTATCGGCCCCAAGTGTGAGCTGAACCCTAGATGCATTGGCCGATTAACGCCACCTTACGGTGAATCTCTACCCTTGAGACAACCCTATTATGCCCACCTCAGGCAGAAATGTAACAGGTTTGTGGGGAAATCTCCACTTTTTTTTCGGTGCTGGCTTCGGTCATATCGACCACACGTCCCAGATGCCGTGAACCAATCGGTCTCCGGTGGTGCCCCGATGGGTCAATCGTGCATGGGAGACGATCGTATACGACAGCTCCTCCAGGTTCCCGATCCATCGACTGCTCGTTTCGAAGACCATTCCGTCAGTGGAGTACAATCGGAAAGCATGCTGGTTTCCCGCGTCTCTCCGTTCCACTCGAACGACCTGGCCCCATCCGAGCACCAACTGATTCCCAAACCCCTTGTGCAGAACCACATGATCGTCCTCAACCCGCACCGACAGCATCAGCGTCTTGATGAAGCTGTAAAGCCCGAAGACGGCGAGGATAAGGATCCCCGCTCTCCACGGAATCACCTCCGGCACCGGAGGCAACAGCCAGTTTGCAGCGATACACAGTAGCGTGAAAAAGAAATACCAGGCTCTTATGTAATTCGTAGTCGTATATCTGGTCATCGTGAACGACACCTCCGTCGCCGAGGATTCGGGGAATTGAAACCTTCCCAGTTTGACAGCGTATTATAACCGATACTCAGCAAAAGGGAAGAACGACGCACGAGTTACTCTGGCGAACAGCTTCCGCAGTTTTGCGATGAGGGCGCGTTTATGTTAGGATCATCCCTGGGTTTGGCAGGTACACACCTGAATCGGAGGGAGCGCCCGGAGATGGTCAGAATCAGAGGTGGGCACCGAGGCACAGCGCTGATTGAGTTTGCTCTGGTCTGCCTGTTACTTTTCATGATCCTGGGAGGAGTCGTCGAGTTCGGCCTCGAGTTCTACAACCTGCTCCAACTGAATCATGCGGCTCGTGTGGGTGCTCGCAGCGCGGCGACGGGCGACACGGTTGCGACCATACGGTCCAAGATCCAGAACAGCGCTCCTTCCCTGCAAATTCAGGATGGCAATATCAACCTGAGATACAGCACCACCAGCGGGAGCACCTTCACAGCGACATTGGGCGACAGTGGATCGGAGAACAATGCCCCAACCGGATATCTGATCAAAGTCCACGTCGATATTCCGTACCAGCGCATGATAAGCCTCGTGCCCGGGGGTACCAACCGTCGACTTACGAGTGATGCGGTCATGGCACGGGAGGGATAGTTGTGCAACGTGCTGACCGGATTGTCGACGATGGTTTTGACGCCGAGACGCCTTGACGGTCTCCCCAAGCCATTGCCACCGAGGCAATCTGAACCTGAAAAGGCGCTGCAAACCTCTCGTCGCGCGCTACCGGAACCTTCACTGGCTTTCTTGCATTGAACCAGGAGGAGGCCGTCCGCCCTTCTCGCCAACGGGGAAGCCGACTCAACCGCGGGCTGTAGTGTCGGCGCTCAGGGAGGGTAGGCTCATCGAGTAGTCTCGCTTGAGTTTCTTGAGAAGGAGGCAACACTCGACAAACCATCCCGTACACCACGCATGGGGCGCCGCCCACCAGGGAGCGCCTTCGGGCCCCCCCATCAACTCGGGTAGAAGCCCGGTCGGCGTGGCGCGGGACAGGCAAGTCCGCATGTACCCCATCGCCTTCTCGATCCTGACTTGCGCGTCCTCACTCGCCGATTCTTGTTCAGCCATCTTCAGTTGCACCAAGGCCATCCAGAGAGTGTTCACCGCCGCAGCAGGACCTCCGGCGTAGGAGTCGTTCTCGTAGCGACGGATTCCCCGCCCCTCAACCTGCCCTCTCCCCATCGGGGAGAGGGCAGGGGTGAGGGGGTGGACTTCCACCTCCAACCGCTGCGCCACGACTTCGATCGTTGACTCCAGCATCGCCTTCTGCGTTGGGTCGGAGAGGTCAATGAGTTCGAAGGGAACGAGCGCTCCGAGCACGGAGGAGTCCACCGTCATGTCGGGGGATCCGGATTCTGTCAGACCTCGGAGGAGATGGCTTCCGTTCCACAGTCGTGACAGGCAGGAGTCCTTGAGCCGTTGCGCCTTCGCCTCCCAGCGGGAGGCAGCTTCAGATTCGTTGAGGTCTTGCGCGATTTGTGCTGCCCCTGTGAGCGCGGCATAAATGGAAGCATTAGAGTAGAGAAACGATCCCCGAAACGTCTCCCACAGATCGTAGGCCGTCTCGTGCAGCCCGGTATTGGTGAGGGAACCGGCGAGGTACTCCGCCCCGGAACGCACCGTGTCCCAGAACGCATCCGAGAACCGCGGTCGTTCGGAATCGGGAAGCTCGCGGTAGTAGACCGACATCGCGTGGACGACCGACCCGGTCTGGTCGATCTGGATGGCACTGTCGGGCGTACACCAACTCGGCCCCACGTCCCCGCTCAGCCAGTAGCGCTGGTGCCAGTAGCCTTCCTCCGCCTGCGACTTCCGGCACCAGCGGAAGAACGGTTCGGCGTACTCGGGATGACCTGCATGAGCCAACGCCAGCACCGCCACCGCCGCGTCTCGCGGCCAGCAGTAGCCGTATCCGCCGCTCTGGACGAAACATGGATCGAACTCAGGAGCCGCAAGACAGGCTCCGCTCTTTTCGTCGAACAACAACGGAAGAATCCGCAGTGACCTCTCACAGGCCTCGTGCAAGTCGGCAGGCAAGGAGCTCCGCTCGCCCTGCCTCTTGAGGTTGAAGTCACCGCTCTTTCCAGGTGATTGCCGTCGAGGAGTGCCCAGGGCCCAGCGTCGGTCAAAGCCTTCCTTGCGAATTCTGCGGAGATGCCCGAGGGCTGCCGCTTCGTTCTTGTCCGGCACGATCGCAAGGTGTCGCGTGGAACCCTCGCCGGGACGAAGCCGGAACGACCAGCCCACGCTGAAGTTAACGTCGCCGATGTCGAGAGGTTGCCGGTTTAGCTTTCCATCGTATAGGTCGTTCTTTGCATTGGAATACGCGGACTCATCTGCTTTTCCGCACTGCCACTCGTCGAACGTGTCTCCGCCCGCCACGAAACAGAACTCATGCCACTGTTGAACGATCGCCGACTCCTCGTGGATATATCGGACCGCGTTCCGAAAAGCCACCTCACCCAGGCTCAGGTTCATATATTGAAAAAGGCTGACCGTGCAATCCTGAGGACCCTCATTGCATACACCGAACTTGCGGATCATGAAAGAGGTCTTGGTAGGAATCCAATCATCGATGACGAGGCGAACTGCCGTCTTCTGATGACGAAGCGCCGTCTGAACCACCGTGGAGCCTGGGGGATACCGCTGGCTCCTTTGCCAATCACCCTCGAAGGTCCAGCTTGCGGTGCGCAGTTCTCCCGTTTCAATGACGACGTAGTTCAGCGCTTCGTGGACGTTCTGGGCCCAATCGAGGCGAGGGTAAAACAGCGCCATCAACTCCCCGCTCGGGCCCAAGGTCGCGAGGATGCGAGAATTGCCGACTATGGCGGTAGGCAGGTAGACTGGCACAGGACTCTCCGTTTCGATCACCGAGGGGCACGTTTCCGCGAGCGGTCGCCCAATGGTCCGGTGACTTTCCTGCAAGGAATGCTATCAGATCTTCGGGCGCGTGGAAAGCTGTAGTGGCTTTCCCCTGAGTTCCTGGGCTCACCGGCCCTTGTCCAAATGGGAGATTCATGTTATTCATAGATTCAGCGGATTCGTCCGGGGGTGGCAATCCGAGCGTAGGTGAAACCCCCCGTACGGTATTCCACAAGGAGGACTGTCAATGATTGTAACGACGCGCCAGTTGTTTGACGTGGCTTACGGTGAGTTCGCCATAGGCGCCTATAACATTAACAACGCCGAGCAGTGCATGGGCTTGTTTCGTGGTTGCTCGGAGTCGAAAGCGCCGTCTATCATCCAGATCAGCAAGGGGGCCAGGAAATACACTCACAAGAAGATCCTTGAGGGGTTGATCCGCTCAGCACAGGAGATTTTTCCGGAGTGCATCTTCGCTGTTCATCTGGATCACGGAGACGAGGAGACCTGCTACGACTGCATCGATTCCGGTTTCTACAGCAGTGTGATGATCGATGCTTCCCACGAAACCTTCGACGGGAACATTCAGACTACCAAACGAGTCGTTGATCGCGCTCATCCCAAGGGCGTCAGCGTGGAGGCAGAGTTGGGAATGTTGGGTGGCGTTGAAGAGGACATCAAGGTCGAGGAGGCTCATGCCTGTCTGACCGATCCGGAACAGGCGAAAGAGTTCGTTGCCAGAACAGGCTGCGACAGCCTGGCCTGCGCCATCGGGACCAGCCA
>JACQGJ010000448.1 GCA_016199605.1 Armatimonadota bacterium
GTCTGTTCCCGCCCGAGGGCGTGCAGGATTCCTTTGACAATACCGGAAAGCCTACGCGAAGGCCGGTGCGCCGGAGCGATTCCAGGGAGTAACCTACGACGGCCCGCACGAGTTCCAAGCGCAAACGCAGGGAAAAGCGTTTGCCTGACTGGATCGGCGGTTAGAGTGGTGTGTCCGGCTTGAGCTATTTGCGTGTTCGTGTAACCGCGGTTTCCGTTACCGCAATCCGATCAAACACAGGAGGTTTTCCATGACAGTCTTCATCCGAGGTGCGATGCTGCTGCTCTTGCCTACGTTACTGAGCAGCTTTGCCGACGGTTCACCCGATCGTCAACGCCCAAAGGACTTTCAGGTGGTTGCGAATGGCAAACCCATCGCGACAATTGTCCTGGCCATGAAGCCGACCCGCTCCGCCGAGTTCGCTGCTGCGGAGTTGCGGGATCATGTGCGGAAGATTACCGGAGCGACACTGCCGATTGTCACCGACGCCGAGAAGGTGACCGGCCCGCGTATTCTTGTCGGCGAGAGCTCGGCGACGCGCGCCCTGAAGTTGCACATGAAGGATTTCAAGTCGCAGGAATACCTTATCCGCTTCCTGCCCAACACGCTCGTTCTCATGGGGAAGGACGACATCGCGGGTCCAAGTGATTCGCCGATGCCCGAGCGCGTGGAGGGGAAGTTCGGCAAGGCGTTGCGGTTTGACGGGACCACGGACGTATTTACCGTTGCCGACTGCGGGTTCAATGATGAGTCTGGCACGATGGAGGCGTGGTTCTGGATGCCCTCCGAGCCACAGAAGTCGAAACATGGCACGATCCTGCGACTGGATGGCGCCGATCCGTGGACGTATCACATCATCCAACGGGATATGGATTCGAGTGGTATCTCCTACACGACCTATGACGGCACCAACGGCCATGGTTTGCGGTCGAAGGAGTTGGAGGAGGGATGGCACCACGTCGTCGGGACGCACGATGTCGCCAGTGGGAAGATGGCGTTGTTTGTGGACGGGATCAGTTGCGGGACGACCGACTATGTGAAGACGACCTGCAAAGGCGCGTTAATGGGGATCGGAGGAATGCCGGGTGGCAGCGGCTCGGCCATCGGTAACCCGTTCAAGGGAATCATTGATGAAGTTCGCATCTCGAAAGTAGCGCGTCATGTGAAGACCGGTGCTGAGGGCGGCCCCTATTCGATAGACGACGGCACGACGTGTCTCTTCCACTTCGACGAAAGCGATGGGCCGCCGCGCGACCTCGCCGGAGGATTGGCGGGAGTGAATCCCCCTGAGCTCTTCGGCGACAACGGAACGTTGTATGCGGTCTACGAATTCCTCGAGCGGTTCTGCGACGTGCGCTGGTATGCGCCAACAGACCTCGGGCTGGTCTGCCCCAATGCCTCCACGCTCGCGGTGCGGGGAAGGGACATCCGACGGGCGCCGAACATGATTCACCGCTGGATCACGCCAACCTCGCTCTTCATGCCGGGCCCGCCCGAGCGCGTGTCGGCCAAGGAAGTGAATCTCTGGAAACTGCGGATGCGGATCGGCGGTCAGGCGTTCTGGGTCTGCCACTCGTTCTATGGCTACTACGACCGCTACCTGAAGGACCACCCCGACTGGTTTGCTCAGGGGCACTCCGGTCAACCGCCGCAGATGTGCTACACCAACCCGGAGTTCATCCAGCAGGTCGTTCAGGACGCCAACGACTACTTCGACGGAAAGGGAGCGAAACCGGGCGCTACGGCCATGGGCGACGTGTTCGGACTCGTGCCGATGGACAACATGAGCTGGTGCAAGTGTCCCCGCTGCCAGGCGGAGTTGAACAAGGCGCAGGATAGCAACCAGCAATTCAACAACGGCAAGGCGAGCGACTACATTTTCAACTTCGTGAACAAGGTCGCCCGCGAAGTGCGGAAGACCCACCCGGGAAAATGGATTGGAGCGCTTGCCTACTCCGACTACGCCTACTATCCGGAGAAGTCGAAGGTGGAACCGAACGTGGTTGTGCAGATGTGCCTGCACACGCGCAACTGGTGGTGCCCCTCGATGGAGGTCAACGACCGCAAGGTGCTGAACGATTGGCGGACGCGCGAGCCAGACCGCCCATTGTATCTCTGGCTCTACTACTGCTTCCCGGCGCTCAACGCGCAGTTTGGAGACTACCACTACTTCCCCGGCTTCTTTGCGGACGTGGTGGTGAAGCAGATGGCGATGTACCGGAAGGCCAACCTCCGGGGGATTTTCATGGAGCATTCCAGCGAGTTCGGCCAGAGCTATCTCATGGATCAACTCGAGTTCTACGTCACGCTGAAACTGGCGGATGATCCGACCCTCGACGGCAGGAAGCTGATCGAGGAGTTCTTCACTCGCTACTACGGAACGGCTGCCAGGCCGATGAGGGAACTCTACCGGCGTATCGAGGATACGTTCTCGAATCCGAAGTATTACCCGGAGGAGATCCAGAATTCACCGGCGCACCAGCACCAGAACGAGGAACTCGCATGGGGTTCGCTTGGGACGGAGGAAAGGATGGCCGGATTCGATGCGCTGATGCAGCAGGCGGCCGCGACCGCGGTCACACCTGAAGAGAAGCAACGCGTAGCCATGTTCAAGCAGGGACTGTGGGACTACATGGTTGAGGGCAGGAAGCTCTACCTGACCCGCCGGGAGAAACGGGCACAACAGCTTCCGCAGGTCCAGGTCCCGAGACTCACCGATGCGAACGGCGATCCGGCGCAGGTAGACTGGGTGAAGGCGAAAGACCTGGGCAAGTGGTGCTCCCTGTCGGGCGATGCGACCGACCGGAAGGTCGAGAGCCTCATCGCTCATGACGGGAGGTATCTCTATCTGCAGTTGACGGAATATCTTGATCCCTCGAAACTCTCCTCCACCGGGTCTATCTACGATGGCGACGACTGGGAGTTGTTCTTCGCCCTGAAGCGGAAGGACGCGTACCGCCAGTTCTGCGTCGCTCCGAGTGGAAAGCATTTTGAGAAAGCCTACCAGGAGAATTCCGACCAATGGAACAGCGGGGCAATCGTCCGCTCGGATACAGCGTCCAGCGATCGTTGGGCAGTCATGCTGGCCTTGCCTCTCGACAAACTCCTCCCCGGCGGTCTGGAACCGGGGGGGACGTTCTACGCGAACTTCTACCGCGCCTCGCCCGGCGCGTCTCAACTCCTCGCTTGGTCACCAAACTTTGCGGGAGGGTTCCATGAGACGGGGAGGTTGGGGGAAATGACCCTCGCGCCTTTGCCCTGAGGAGGAAAGGAAGCATCATCAAGGGTCCCGTGTCAAGCAAGGGGCCTCCCTGACACCGGATGCAGGCGGCGGCGAAGTGACTTCCCGCCTTCCTGGCGGCATGGGCCGGCTCGATCTCATGACAGGATTTGCAGAAAGTCGGGTGATTGGTGACCTTTACCTCCAGGGGAACCAGGAGCAAAAGAACAAGGGCCATCAGAAGGGAGGTTGAGGACGCCGAGGCGACGTCTGCTAATCCGCCATGTCCTCAATCTGCCGTGCGCATTTGTCCATGATGACCTTGCGTTTGATCTTCAAGGTTGGGGTCAGCTCTCCTTCTTCCACCGAGAACTCCTTCGGGAGAAGGGTGAACTTCTTCACTTTCTCGAAGTCCGCAAGATGACCGGAGAGTCGATCAATCTCCGCTTTGATGAGTTGCCGGGTCTCTTTGGCCTCGACCATTGCCTCATTGGTCTCCGCCTGAATCCCCTTGCTGCTGAGATATTCCTTGAGCGCCCCGAAGCCGGGGACAATCAGCGCAGTGACCGACTTTTGCCTGTCACCCAGCAGAACGATCTGGCTGAGGTACGGGCTTTGCAGCAGATGGCTCTCGATCTGCGAAGGAGCCACGTTCTTGCCGTTTGCCAGCACCAGAATGTTCTTCTTGCGGTCGGTGATGCGCAGGTGTCCGTCGGGATCGAGGACCCCGATGTCTCCCGTGTGCAGCCAGCCCTCCTCATCAATGGCTTCTCTCGTCTGCTCCGGCTTGCCGTAATAGCCCAGCATGACGTTGGGTCCCTTGCAGAGAATCTCCCCGTCGGGTGCGATCTTCACTTCAACCTCGTCGATGGGAAAGCCCACCGAGTCGAATCGTGGGTTGTGAGGACGATTGGTGCAGATGACGGGCGAGGATTCGGTCAATCCGTATCCCTGGATGATCGTGATGCCGAGGCCGCAGAAGAACTCGCCGAGGGAAGGGGGCAACGGCGCTCCACCGGACACAAAGATGCGGAGACATCCGCCAAAAGATTCCCGAATCTGCTGGTACACCATGGTGTCGAAGGCTTTGTGTTTCGCTTCCAGCAGGAGTGGCGCTTTCTTCTGTTGGCCCCGTAGTCTCCCTATATCCCGGGCGGTCTCGATGGCCGCAAGGAACACCTTCTTCCGTGTGGGCGAGAGCTTGTCGGCGGAATCCAGAATCTTCTCCTGCATGTTCTCATACAGTCGAGGCACGCTCAGCATGATGGTCGGCTGAAGCTCCCGGAGATTCTTCGCTATTGTGAAAAGGCTTTCGGCGTACCCCACTGCGGCGCCGACGTGCAGGGGCAGATAGTGACCTGCGAGGCGTTCGAATACGTGCGACAAAGGAAGGAAGGAAAGGAACCGATCTTCATGGGTGAACTCGAACACCTTGGCGGTGGCTCGTGCATTCGTGGAGAAGTTGGAGTGGGAGAGCATGGCCCCCTTGGGATCGCCGGTCGTTCCTGAGGTGTAGATGATGCTGGCGAGGTCATCTTCCTTCACGTCTCGCCAAGTCGCGTCGAAGTGGTCGCTCTCCCCCCCCTCAATTTGAGCGCCCCGGTCCATCATGTCCCCGAAGGAGGTTGCCTTTGCCAGACCTTCGGTGGCGGCGGACTCTAAGACGATCACGTGCTCCAGTTTTTCGAGGCTTCCTTTGATCTCCGCGATCTTCTTGAACTGCTCCTTGTTAGAGACGACGATGGCTTTGGCACTGGAGTCCTCCAGAACGTACTTCACCTGAGCGGAGGGCAAGGTCGGGAACATGGGAACGTTGACTGCGCCGAGCGACAGGATGGCAAGGTCCGTGACCGCCCACTCCCATCGGTTCTCGGAGAGAAGCCCGACGCGGTCTCCGCTTTCCACTCCCTGGCTCTGAAGCCCCAGGGCGCACCGTCGCACGCGAGCGGACAACTCCGAGTACGTGACAAACTGGTACTTCCCGTCCACTTTCCAGCCAAGGGAGTCGCGGTCCGGATATCGTGAAAAAGTTTCTTGAACAAGCTCGTTCAGTGTCATGCCCATGATACGCCTCGCTCCTATGGTTCGTCGAAGTGATGCGGATTATACCAGCGGAGGAGGGGGAGGGCAAGAGACGGATGAAAGGGGGAGAGGTGAAGGAGCTTTGGCGTCGAAGTGTGCATTTTCTATTCTGATGTCGCCAACCTCGTA
>JACQGJ010000449.1 GCA_016199605.1 Armatimonadota bacterium
CATCGGGTGATGAGTGTGTGTGCGCAGTTCGACAGAGAAACCTCCTTGAGTGAGCACAAAGCGCGGCTGGGTTGGGAGATCGCGGGGGAAGAGCGACGGCTCAACCTCGTTCATGCCTCGCATGAGCGGGCGGCAACGCTCTGGATAGGGGGTGAGGTGTACCGCAACTCACTGCACGATCCTGCCAGCCGTCAAGTCTACGTGCAAGCGGCCGGTACGGCGCACCAGCAACACGCACAGGCGATCGGCGCGGCCTACAACACCTGGGCCCAAACGGTCGGGCAAACCTTTCAGTCATGGCAGCAGGAGGGCGGGGCCGCCCTCCAAGGCGCTCAGACAGACAACGGAGCGGCATGGCAATCGTTTGCCCAGGCCATGCCCACCCATAAGGGCGCCCTGACAGCTATTACCTGGGAGGACTTGCAGATCCCTGAGGCACCTTTCGGGGCCCAGCCGACTGACGCGGAAAAGGCTTTGGAGGAAGCGATGAAGAAGGCTCGGACGCAGTACCGCACCGCTCTCCAATCGTCCACCACGGCCTGGCAGAAGGCAACCAACAAGGCGACCAAGGAGCACCGTGATGGGACCCTGAAAGACGACGAGGCGGCAAGCCAGTTGCGCAAAGCCAACCGTGCGTGGCTGACGGCTGCCTTGACTGCCTTGGAAGATCTGCGAGCCGACTGTCGCTCCGCTCTGCGGAAGCACCAACTCGCAACAACCCCCGAATGATCCCGGTCTGGCCTCCGTGCAACGTCTGAATCAGGGCCGTTGTTTCTGACGTGTTCATTGGTGAAGTCCACAGGGTTTGAGGGGCACGGGTTTGCCATCAGCTTACAGGCTTTGCCTTGTTGCTGCCTCTTTCGCGTTATGCTACGGTGCTGTCCACTCAAACGGAGGTAACACCATGCGACACACTGCACACCTGATTGTTCTCCTCGGCTGGATGGCGTTCTGCTTCTTGACGGCATTGCTTTGCTTTCACAGTTTATCTGACGCCGACGGAATCGCTTTCGAGGGATCCATGCTGGCTGGGGAAGGAGAACAGAAGGCCGCGATCCTCCACAATAACGGATTACAGAAGATGGTGATTGCGGTCCAGTTGCACCTCGCCAAACCCGAAAAAGCCGTTTGGATAGTCCCTATCCCCTCCAAGCCAGACAGAATCAGGGTTGACCTCGTCAGCCAGTTTCCCGTGTTCGATGGCAGGAACACGGCAGTAACGGCCATGGAGACCATTGTGAAGTCTTGCGTTCTCCTCCGCGCGACCCAAATATATCCTGTCATTGTTGACCCGATCCATTCGCGTCTGTTTCCCTTTCTGTTCCGGGTAAGGAGTGGGATTCAGATTCCGTCTCAGGTTGAGAAGTGGGGATTACACAGTGAGGTTGTCAGCGCTGAGTCAATCAATGACCTCCTCTCTCACCTCAAAGAACAGGGAGTTACCATCACAGGACAAGACCTTACCAGCCTTCAACCCTACCTATCGGAGCGGTACTCACTCATCCTCACGTGGATTGGCTCCAGAAAGGAGTTGCTCAAGGCTTTCCCAGACAATGGTGGTCATCCTGTCTACATTGGCTATGACCGATGGCCTGCCCTCTATCTTGAGTTCCCTACCAAGAAAGCTTATTATCCCCTTCGACCAACCCGAGCTTATGGAGATAAGGTTGTGCCTGTCAACCTATGGTTGTTCAACTACTTTGAGGCGCAAACGGCCCCAGCATTACCAAGCCAAATGGAGACTTCATATTTCCGCCGTCGACAATTGACACCACAGGATACGAAGCCCTTCAAATTCTCTCCACATCTAAGTCGCTACACTCGAGTAGAGCTCAAGTCCTCAGCACGGTACTTCACCCAGGACTTGTGGTTTTCTCCCAATAGGTCGTGCCGACTCGCCTGTGCCGATGGTCTTGCCGGATTGGGTTACGCACCCAGAAGCTTCAGCCTATCATGTCTCCTGCCCATTCTTGCATTACTCTCGTATGTCTCCGCTGGTCTGGCTGGATTGATCCTGTTCGGTGAGTGGAAGCGGACCGCTGCTTACGGTCTGCTCAACCTGCTCACCATCGTCGGCATGTGGCTTGTGATTCATCGGCTAACCGGAGAACCGTGGAATCGATTGAAGTCCGTTGTCGTCAGGCGCGGGGTTAGGATCGGAAGTTTCACCGGAGTCTTCTCGGTAGTATTTGTACTGCTGACCGTTGCCGGCGAGGTAGTATTGGTACTGATCTGCTCTTCAATTCGCTAACAACCCTTGGAAACGAGAGAGAACATGAGATTCCCCTGTCGTCTATTCATAGCGTCTATCCTGCTAAGTGTTTCCTCCAGACTTGCACACGCCCAGGAAACCAACCTCCTCCCCAACGGCTCGTTCGAGTTCTGGTCGCGGTATGGATCCGAGCGGTTGAAGGGGATGGTGGAGCAGGGCCCCGCGTTTGACGGCGACGACCCACTGGTTCCGACGCGATGGCAGTGGCAGGCACTGAAGTCAGTGCGAGTGAAGCAGGCGACGGACGCGCACGCGGGCAAGTATGCGCTGGGCGTGACCACGCCCGAGGGAGTTGGCGCGAATTTCGCTCTCGGCTACCTCGAAGTCGTTCCCGAGGCAAGCTACTCGTTCGGTGTGTGGGTGAAAGGCATGGCGCAGGTGACGGTCCGCGTCGTCGGTCAGGCGGTCGAGGGTGGCCAGGAATTAGCGAAAACAACCGGGAAGGCGACCAACGATTGGCAGCGCGTCGGGGGCGCGGTCACAATACCCGGACACGTTCGGCTTGTGACTCTCTTTGTGGACGTGTGGGGGAAGTCGGACGTGCTTCTCGACGACGCAAATATCTCCGCGCCCCTGGACCTTCCTTACGAAGCCGATGCCCTCTTGAGCAAGAAGCAAACCCCCGACACGGACACGGTTCTACTCGCCGACTTCGACAAAGATGACCCCAGCCTTCGACTCGTCGGCAAGGCGCATCTCGTTGAGAATGGTCGCTTCGGTCGTGCGCTTCGTTTAGACAGACCCGACATGGCGTCGCTTCCCTTCAGGTTCGCGGAGATTCCGAAGGAGGGAACCATCGAGTGCTGGCTTTCGCCCGACCAGATGCCGATGCTGGTGAAGGAAACATGGGAGACGATCTATCATCTCTTCGAGATTCGCTCCGCGGCGCAGGAGTTAGGCTGGCTGCAGGCGGACACGAGCCAATGCCTGCGTTGGTGCTGGCGGATTGATGACGCAATGTATCCCAAGGCGAACTCTGTCGCGGCGCCGAGTGGGATCAGCCTGCAGCGAATGCGGAAGGGGCAGTGGACTCACGTCGCCATCACGTGGGACCCGTCGGCGGTCCGCCTCTACGTGGACGGCGTGCTCGCAGCCATGCAGGCCGAGCCGCCGCTGAATCTCTGGGCCGCTCCTGCGAGTCTTCACTTTGGCACGGAGATTGGTGTCTACACCTGGAGCGGAATGCTCGATGAACTCCGCGTCTCCAAAGTCAGACGTTACGGCCCCTTCACCCCCAAAGGTGCGACACCTAAACCCCTCCCCATCGCACAAGCGCCCGCGGCTAAACCGGCGCCCGTCGAAGAGAAACCTCCGCAGGTTGACTACGCTGCAGAACGACGCAAGCTGATAAGCGGAATCCCTCCGACGCAACCAGGGGCCTTTGAAACGATGCCGAATCCCGCAGGCGATTACATCTATGAAGCAACCTCCGCGAAGCCACTCGTGAACGATGCGGCCTTCCAGGTCGAGCAGGACAAGATCCTCCCTGGACTCACGACAGCATGGGTCGGCAAGCAGGCCTTCCTCATCGGCGACCAGTGGAACGAGGGGCTCTACTGGAAGATGGGCAACCTCAAGCCGGGCAGGTATTGGGCAGGCGTTCTGTATGAATCCAACCGCGGCGAGCTCGAAGCGCCGCAGGCGCACTATGGACATTTCGCCGTCTACCTCAACGGTCGCATCATTCAACTCTCTTCGACCAGCGACCCGGTTCAGATCGCGCCGGGAGTCTGGTTCGCGGAAGCGCAAGCTGCCTCCGCGGAATTCCTGAAGCC
>JACQGJ010000444.1 GCA_016199605.1 Armatimonadota bacterium
CCGGTATCGAAGAGCGCCTGCTTGAAGTCCTCCATCTCGATTCCCTTCTGCGCGCCGTTGAAGAGGAAAGAGAAGATGTAGGGCGAGTTTCCGCAATCCGGTTTGATGGCGCGAGGCTGGAGCCAGTCAACACCGGCAATGGCTTCGGAGAGCACGGTATAGGATCGCTGGTACTCTTCGATGTAGCCTTTGACATTCCCGAGTTGAGCGTAGGCGATGGCGGCCTGCATCTCCGTCATACGGAACACGGTCGCCAGCTCGGGAGGCGATTCGCCGAAGCAGGTAACGCTGCGGATACGGTTCGCCAGATTCTCATCATCAGTGAGGGCGATGCCTCCATCGCCACAAGTCATGTGCTTTCCTGAGCAGAAACTGAACACTCCGATGTGGCCCCACGTCCCGGCATACTTCCCCTTATACGGGAGAAGCATCGCGTGGGCGCAGTCTTCAATCAAAACGATGTTGTGCTCGTCGGCAATCTGTCGCAAGGTGTCCACCTCAGCGGGCTGTCCCCAGAGGTTGGTCACGCACATTGCCTTGGTGTAAGGTGTGATGTTCTTCCGCGCCGACTCCGGATCCATCAGCCACGTATCCTCATGGACATCGGCCCACGTCGGGTGAGCGTTCTGCCACAACGCGGCGATGGCGTGAAATTGAACCAACGGGTCACACACCACCTCATCCCCTGTGCCTGCCCCGGCCGCATACATGGACGAGATGAGCAGCGACATCGCCGAATTCGCCGCCACTGCATATTTCACCCCAAACGCCTCGCAGAAGGCCGCTTCCAGTTTGCCGTGGTAACCGCTGGGCTGCCCCGACAGCCGGCGGCTGTTCAGAACCTCCTGCAGATACTCGATTTCCTTTCCGTCGAAACGATCAATGCCCATTGTAATAGCCTCCGTATGATTCTCGCCCCTCGGGCGTGATGACAGGAACCAGATCACTCTCGATGTCGGCGATCAACTGCCGAAGCGTAATGAACTGAACCTGAAAATCTTTTCGTGCTGTCGCGAAGATCGAGCGGAGAACCTGCTGTGGATATGGCAAATCACCGCCAACTTCCTGCACGTGGCAAACAAGGATGAAGACGTCACACAAGCTGTAAATCCGTCGCATGTCCTCCACCGCCAACGAGACGTGCTTCTCGATTTTTTCGGGAGGCACCCGCCAGGCGTACTCGCTGGATATCGGGAGGTCAACGACCTCGTCGGTCAGCCAGTACGGTCGGGGCGGCACTTCCGGTTCCCAATCGCCGCAGTCCTGGTAGTTGCCTCCGATGTAGTGCCAGCCCCGCGGGTCAATCACGCGATTTGAGACATAGCGCAATCCCACCTCAGCGACCGCCTGATAGAGTTGCCGTGACTGTGACAAGGCCCCGGTGCGGAAAGCGAGCGGTCTGTGTCCCACTGCCTTCTCGAAGATGCTCAGAGCAGTCTGCAGCTTCCTCGCGAACAAGTCGCGTCTCCAGAGATGACCGAACTGTGCGATGTCAGCTTTGAGCCGCGTCTCGTAATCCGCCCCTCCCATGATGGACATCAGCGCGGGGTGCGCGCCGAACTCGCAATGGCTGTGATCCAGTCCGTGAAGCTGAAAGTCATGTCCCTGCTGCTCGGCATTCCTCAGTGCGTCCACCCATTCCTGGTGTTGGTCGAGTTGCCAGCCATCGTTTCCTGTGGGTACTACGAAGGAACTCGCGGTCACCTCCTCTTCGGCAAAGAAGTCGAGGGTCTTCTGAAAAATGCCGAGGTCCTGGACGAGTCCACCAGGATCATCCACGGTGACTACGAAGCGTTTGTGACTCGCATCGGTTTGTGTCATAGCAGTATCCTTCCCACAACTCTGTGATTGCACTCTTAATCTTTCCTTCAGCGCCCGGCCGCAGGGCGAGTCGGTACCGATAGGCCAACGCAGCGCCATGTTCGGGCGACATAGCCGCCTCGTATCCGCCATGCTCGAAGGCGGAGTCGGCGGGGATGTATGTCTCGCAGGCATTCGTATAAGCCCACACCATGTTGTGGCGGACGGGAGAAGCAGATTCGATCCAGAGCTGATATTCAGCGAAGACCTCGTGGTTCATCGTTAGGAGACACCACTCATCTCCCAGCGCCACCAGATTGAGGTCGAGCCGAACGGACTCCTCCTCGGCCCGCTGAACCTTCGAGAGCAGCTCTCGCAGCCGCAACACGTGATCCCGTTGATTCCACACCTGATCTGCAGGCGCGGAATCGGATCTTTCGAGTTCCGACAACCGGGCTTTCTCTTGCCGAAGGACTTTCTCACATTCTTCTTCAGAAGGCAAGGGCTGAAGAGGCAACTCCGTGGATTTCGTGGCAATTCGCAACAGGGCGGGCTCGATGGGTTCACTTCCCGATGCCGCTTTGATGGCAGCTTCCGCGAGGGCGAGGCCCGCGCGCTCCGCTGCCTCAAACCCGCCTCGCAGAGGTTCAGCGTTGACGTTGCCTCCGCATCCCTGGGCAAACATCGAGACAGCGCTTTCACTAAAATGCTCGCGTATCGCACCGACGGCGTATCCTGGGTAGTCCGCGCTGATGAGCGTGCTCGCCGCGTGAACGATCACCGGGTGCGCGGCGTGGCTGAACAGAATCGCTATGGGGTTGTCGGCGGCGTCATCCACTCTCAGCACGTCCACCCACGGCACAACCGCGCCCCGGGGATTGGGACGCATCACCGCTCCGTGCCCGGTGGGGAGACGTCGGTTGAACCCGATCTGCACCGGAGCGCGACCGCCGTGGAGCGTGACGGGACGGAGGGTTGACTTCGCGAGTCGCGCCAGGTCGGCGATTCGCTCGACCAGTTCACGTCGCCATTCGCCGCTGGCTCGCCGGAAGTCCTCCCAACCTTGCACGCTCCAGGGAATTGTGAAGGGGGCCGAGTGCGTGTGGCTGCAGTTGAGGAGGGTCGTGTCAATCTCGGTCTTCGCCTGCACCGCGGCCCGCAACTCCTCTGACAGGCCGAAGTCGAGTCCAATCAGGTCGAGGCAGATCAGGGCAACGCTTTTCTCACCATCGTGCAACACCAAGACCCGAGCGTAGAGGTCGTCATGCACTCCTGTGCTCGCCTTCTGCGGCCCGAGAAGAGGTATGCCCACGGGAGGCGTGATTACTCCTTCGCTGACTCCTGCCCTCAATTGCATCGCCATCCGTCTCCCGACCGAGTGTTTCACCGCGCCTTGAACGCCTTCCTCAGGTCATACTCGACATACTCTCGTTTGTAGGCCGGCGTTTGGTCGCGCCCCGCGTTAGCGACCCAGATTCGGAGGTTGGTTGCATCATAGGCGACGGCGTGAAGGTTGCCTGTTCCAAGACCCGTCATCACTTCTCTCATTCCAACTTGAGGGTCGATGTGTCCCCAGTTAGCCTTGAGGACCGCATGGACTTTTACGTTCCACGGGCTGTCGGTTCCCATCGACATGTAAACGGTATCCTTCAGTTTGCCGGGAAACGGCAGGCTCTTATCGTCGTATACCCGACAGAAATCCTTTGCCGTGACCAGAGCCCGGGCTTTCTTCGCCTGACCGTCACCGATGGCGTAGAGGTACGAACTCGTGCGATGCGCCTTCCGGATAATCCTCACGCCCCCCTTGAGGCTGGCGGCTCTTTCCAGCACATCGCGTAGCAGGAAGGGCATCGGTTCTCCCACGAGGGTCTCATGCTCCTCGCCGAAGCTGTCGCCAATCTCACTGACCGCGATTCCTTCGTCATTCATTCCTGAAACGCAGCCGATGAATCCGAGCCATCCGACGTTGACGAAGGCGTGTCCCCTCTCTGGGTGGGTAATGATGAGCGCGGGGTGGTCCTGGATGTGAGCCTGAGTGGCATAATCGAGCGCCCGAATCTGAATCAGGTCCCCGTTCGGTGTGGCCTTGCCGTGGGCCGCGAAGAAGGTGCAGTGAAACTCCGAGAGATCGGGGAGGATATGGCCTCTCTTGACCGCTTCAAAGCTGACCCCCGCCCCGTCAGCGAGACCTCGCATCTCTTCCTCATACTCCTTCGGGATAAAAGGCTGCATACCGGCGTAGATCTGATCGAGCTTTGCAGTCGAAGCCTGAAGTCCGAATTGCATCAGGGGCATTGTCTTCTTCAGAAAATCTCGAACCTCTTCACTGCACAAACGGCCGTGGGCATAGCCGATCTCGTAAGGCGTTCCCCAGAGGTGAAGCACGCTTATCTTGTTGTCGCCGCCCCCGATGGTCTCCACGCGTCCGTTGACCGTTCGCTCCTCTTCAGCGACGCTGGCAATGGCCAGGGCGAACCACCCGAGGGCAACTCCGAGGACTACTGCGAGGATCGTGAGGGAAAAAACGTTGCTTAACGCTTTGTGTCGGTCTGATGGACTCATGGGCAGAAGCTCCTTCACGGTGTGCTATGGACTCACGGCAGCCAACACATCATTGGCCACGCGCAGCACGTTTCCTCCGAGAGAATTTGCCGTTGACTTCATCGGCGTAGCAATGCTGTACCAGCGCTTCCAAGCACGACCTGCACTTCGGTCCCTGTCGGACGGTTGCAGATTCACACTCCTCCGCCTCGAGGGGACCAAACTCTTCGCATTTGCGCCTTGACAAAGGTAGAGCCTCCTGCCGATAATTTACCTGCCATGCCTGAACACGACAACAGCTACAAGTTGCTGTTCTCTCACCCAGAAATGATTGCGGACCTGCTGCTCGGGTTTGTCCACGAGGCCTGGGTCGAGCAGTTGGACTTTGGCACCCTCGAACTGGTCAACCGCTCTTTTGTGACTGATGACTTGAGGGAGCGGGAAGATGATATCATCTGGCGAGTGCGGTGGAAAGACCAATGGCTCTATGTTTACCTGCTGTTGGAGGTCCAATCCACTATCGACCCTTTTATGGCGCTGCGCATCATGGTCTACGTGGGGCTGTTGTACCAGGACCTGATTCGCGAGAAGCAACTCACGCCGGCAGGTCTCTTGCCTCCGGTGCTCCCGATGGTTCTGTACAATGGGATTCCACAATGGAGCGCCGCTCGGGATGTGAGCGACCTGATCGAGCGGGTACCGGGTGGTCTGGAGCAATATCGACCTCAACTCAGCTACTTACTTCTGGAGGAGAACAAATTCACCGAGGCGGAGTTGGCGCCTCTTCGTAATGTCGTGGCGGCCCTGTTCCGCCTTGAAAACAGCCGAAAAGCCGAAGACGTTCAGCGAGTACTGGCCACACTGATCGAGTGGTTGAGGTCGCCGGAAGAGACCAGCCTGCGTCGCTCGTTTACGGCTTGGCTGCGCCGGGTGCTCTTACCCAGACGAATGCCCGGGGTGGTCTTACCGGAAATCAATGATTTGCAGGAGGTGAACACTATGTTATCCGAACGAGTCCTGGAATGGACACAACAGTGGAAAGAAGACGGACTCCAGCAAGGACGCGAGCAAGGACGCGAGCAAGGACGCGAGGAAGGACTCCAGCAAGGTGAGGCGAAGCTGCTACTGGAACTTCTGGAGACGAAATATGGTCCTCTGGAGGAGTCTCAGCGTCGGAAGGTCCTCAACGCGGATTCAGCCACACTGCTGAGATGGGGAAAGCGTGTTCTGACTGCCGAGCAGTGGGAGGAGGCCGTGAGGGACTGACACGCGTTACACCGAGAGCCCCTCTTACACGGACGCGAGCCTACAGGATGTGGATAACCTCTGTGCGGAGAGCAGCCAGCAGCCGGGGGAGAGATGGAGCCTTCCTGTCGAGAGCAGGTGTTTAGGTCAGGTCGCTCTTCCCTCGAATACGGCTTTCGCTACTCGTAACACATTCCCTCCGAGGATCTTCTGAATGTCCTCGTCTGAATAACCCCGCTGCACCAGTCCGACGGTGATCAGCGGCCAGTTGGTCCAGGCAAGGCTCAGCGTTTGTTGCTCGTGCTGCCATTGGGGATCGAACAACGCGTCCTCGGGAGCCCAGAAACCCTCCCAGCGTACGCGGGAGGCAGGACGTTGCGGCAACTTCCGGTATTCTGCCTCGGCGTTGCGGGAGGTGTAGGCGGCGTCGGTTCCGATGGCGACGTGATCCGCTCCGAAGGTCTTGGCGATGTGGTCAATATGGTCAAGCAGAGCGTTGAGGTCGCCGGTGCGTCCAAGGAACGCCGGGACACAGCAGATGCCAATATACCCGCCGGTGTCCACAATCGCGCGGAGGACTTCATCGGGTTTGCAGCGACAGTGAACGTTCACCGCGCAACAACCGGAGTGGCTCGCCACCATCGGTTGCTCGGACGCCTTCGCCGCTTCGAAACTTGTCTGCCAGCCACAGTGCGCCACGTCCACGATCACACCCGCACGATTCATTTCCTTAACCACCGCGCCACCGAAGTCACTCAGCCCCGCGTTCGCCGGTTCAACGCACCCGTCGCCGATCATGTTGCGGCGGTTGTAGGTCAGGTGCATCATGCGGATACCCAACTGAAAGAAGACGCGGATGTAGCGAAGCTCCTCCTCCACCGACACCCACTGCTGCGTGAGCGGCACGCCATTTCCGGTCAGGTAGAGGCAGCGCTTGCCCTGCTCCTTCGCCGCGACGATCTCCTGCGGCGTCGCAGCTTTATTGATGAAGTCTTTCATCATGTCCGTGACGTACGTGAATCGTGCCAGGCGTTTGAGGAGTTGCATCGGGTCCTGACCTTCCTCGCCCGCGTTCTGGACGATGCAGGTGACCCCCGACGCCTCCCATGCCTCCACGAACTCCGCACGTTCGGCGTCGCTGGTGACACAGCGGGTCATGCTCATGTCCTCAGTCATGTCCTGCAACTCGATCTCTGATGCGCCTTGCTCCATCGCCAGCTTCACGGCGTCGCCTTCCAAGGCCGCCCGTGGCGAGAAGCCGTAGGCGTCACAGACGATGGAATTGGCGTGCAACTCAAGGCCGTGGTCAAGATCAACCTTGCTGGGCTTGAGGACACTCAGGGCAACTTCTCGAGCGGCATGGATCGTCTCGTTCATAGTTGATGCTTTCTTCTTGTCATCGAACGCGGCGCCCTGGGGATCTCCATCGTGGTCGCCTTCGCGCTTCGAGAGAACCAACAACTGCACCTTCGCTATGACAGCACAAGTCGCAGGGAAAAGTCACCGACGGCACGGTGGGCCCCTGCCCTCTGGCAAACCATCGGGGTGACTGGTTTCTTATCCCCCGCTGCGACAACCGTCGTTTCGTTCGGGATTTTGTTGTGGCCCACCTATGCAAGCGAGAGGCGCGCACCGAGTTCGAGGTGTCTGTCGACTTCGGCCTGAAGCGGTATCAGGAGGTGAAATTGTCGGGTGACGGTGCCGGACCTGACCGCTGCCTCAGGCAACGTCCTCTTTGAGATGAAGCGTTGCGCACTGTGACAGTTCCAGTGCGATCATCTTCTGAGCGTCTTTCTCCACTGGCCAGCCGATGATATCTGCGTGCCGCGGGGGATTGTCATCAGGTCTCACGTGCAAGCCCGCGTTGGTGACTATTCTCACCGAGAAGTTAGCTTGTCCGTAGAGAGTTCTTTGTTGGGGAACGGCCACATACTGGTAACCAAGCGCCCAGACTTCCTTCTCCGCAAGGTCACGAACTCTGAAGATTGATAGTTCACCCGTGGGAGAAGGCATCAAGGCGCTCGATTTCACGAGGCGCTTCTGCACGCTGAAGTGGCTACGACTGAGCAGGTATCGCGCCAGGGGCTCGTCTGGATGAACCTCGACTGTCATGCATCATCCATGTCAAACAGTCTGCTCAGATTGTCCAGAATCGCTTGGGGAAAGCCAGTTCCGAACTGCTCCACACCATGCACACGGTTCTGACCAAAGAGCCCCGCATAGGAGAGGTGTTGTGAGGGACTGACACTGACGGAGAAAACATGTTTCGGGTCGGTGTTCCACTCCAAAGCGATGTCGCCATCAGGATCAGCCCCAACCTCAGGGGTTGGGAGGCACGCTGGCAGCAAGTCGCAGAACCTCAGCGCCTCCCTGTAACTCCTGTCACTGACCGCCCTTGCGCCATAGCCATCCCAGTTCTCACCGCGGCACTGCTCGTAAAGCTCGCGCAACTCCTCTTGTAGATCTTGGTGCTGTGACCCGTTCGACCGCAGACCCTCAAGGTCCTGCCGAGTGACAACGTATGCCGGTCCCACTTTTCTGGCGGGCAACTTGTTCGACCTGATCAAATGCCGAACAGCCCTCTCTTTGATCTTCAGCTTTCTCGCTGCCTCTCCAACAGTAAGCAGATCCTTTACTTCCATTCTGCCTTCCTCCCGCGGGTCGCTTTGCTTCCCCCCACCGTCTTCGACACGTCGCGCCCATTTCGTCCATTGTTTGGCGGCGTCATTATATCACCCGTTACTCAACAACGTCACCCTTCTTCCGCCCCTCCGCCCCTCGTGCTCCTACCCCCTTACATACCAAGCACTATTCGCCATTCAGACATCCCCATCCACAGACCGCCGCCCATAGCCGTTCTCCTCCAACGGTCCGCCAGCCAGGCGTATCCGGGTTCTCCAACTCCGCCACGGACGGCCGCAGCTAACCGCCGCCCAGGCACCCCACTTCAAACCTCCTCCCTCGCCGTCCGCACATAACTACCGATCTTCGCCACGGTATCCACCCAGAACTCATTGGCGGGGTTGGTGAGATATCGGCAGGTTTGTTCGAGGGTGTCTCGCAGCACTCCCTGAGGCTGCTCGACACACATCTCGTGCCCGGCGAAGATGAGCCAGCCGCCGCGCTCCGCGGTCCTGTCCAGCCAGGACTTCACTTCCGCAAAGGTCATCCGGTCGTAATCCACCCCGAACAACTGCGCAAGATCGCAGCACGCAGGGCCGTTACAGCTTTCATCGCGAAAGCCGCGCCCTGCTACGAAGTGCTTCGCGACAAGCGGTACGTAACTCCTGGTCTCCTCGCCGCGACCGACGTAGTTCTGACCGCAGGGATACCCGAAGGTCGTCGGTCTGACACCCACCAGCCTCTCGAGGATATCATTCGCTTCCAGTAATTCCGCCTCCATCTGCTCCAGCGTGTAATCTTCGAGCACGTGCGGTGTGCCCCACGCGAAATTGCAGCTACACGGATGGTGTACCGAGTGGTTGCCGACCTCGTGGCCCGCGGTGACGGCTTCACACCACTCCGTGAGCCGTCGCTCGATATTTACCAAACTCGCGTAGAACGTCGCCCTCACGCCGCAGGTGTTCAGCAGCGGAATCCCGTTGTCAATCTGCGTCAGCCGCGCGTCGTCAAGAGTGAGGCTCACCGCGGCGCGCTCGCCGTCGGGCCAGTGGAAATCATGGACTGGTGGCATGATGGGTTGTCCTTTCGTCCAGCAGGTCTCGGCCCTCTCTTGGTCCTTTGGTCCTGACGATCCATGCACACCAGCAGGACAGGCGCCGGTATGGAATCAGGATCCCCGCGAAAAGATACCCGGCGGTTGCTGATCCGTCAAGAAGGCGGCCCAGGCTTGTCAGCTCATGCTTTTCTCGAACAGCCACTGTGCAGTCTACGAGATTCCAGGTGACTCGGTCTGGTCGGCTTTTGTCGAGACGCCCGGCCGCCTCTGTCTTCAACGAGTCTTGCCAAGAAAGCACGGGATTTGACTCGCCTCCCTCGCACAGTTACAATAGGCGACATTGGCGATTCGTCGCCTTCAGCAGCGTGACAGAGAAGGGGAAGTTCCTTGTCGGTGACGGACAACACACCCCCACAAACCAACGAATCTACCGAAGTCGAAGGAGCCGCTACACCCTTCGCCGCATCGCATCGCGGCTTTTTGCAGGAGTTGCTCGAAGTCCCTCCGGCTTTCGAGGAACCGCTGTCTCGTCACACGACCGCACGCGTGGGCGGGCCGGCAAGAGCGTACGTCGTGCTCAGCAACGTGCTCGAGTTGAAGCGTTTGCTCGCCTTCCTGCAGGAGAACCGGTTGCGACACTTCATGCTCGGCAACGGGAGCAACGTCCTCTTCACTTCGAAGGGCTTCGAGGGAGTTGTCCTTCAGTTGGGCAGGCCCTTTGAGAGGTGCGAAATCAAGGGCAGGAAGGTTGTGGCTGGAGGCGCCCTACTGTTGTCGGCCCTCGCGCAAAGAACCGCCGCAAAAGGACTAACCGGGCTGGAGTTCGGCTGCGGTATACCGGGCACGGTGGGTGGTTCGCTCGTGGGCAACGCCGGCGCGGGATCGGAGTCGATGGCGGACCATCTGGCTTACGTCGATGTCCTGGACTGGGGTCATGAGATTCGTCGTTACTGTCGGGGAGAATTGCAGTTCTCCTACCGGAAGAGCAACCTGACGGAGCTGGGTCAGGTTGTTCTGGGAGCGCACTTCCGTCTCGCCGACGCCGATCCCAAAGCTGCGAAAGAGAAAATCGCCTGGCTGTGCAACTACCGAGCCGAAACCCAGCCGTTGCGGTATCCAAGCGCCGGATGTGTTTTCAAGAACCCGCGGTTCGACGACATGCCTTCCGGTCAACCCCTCCTCTCGGCAGGCGCTCTCATCGACCGCGCCGGGTTGAAGGGACTTCGGGTAGGCGACGCTGAGATCTCCACGGTGCATGCGAATTTCATCATCAATCGCGGTGGCGCCGTCAGCGAGGATATGCTGGAAGTGATTCGCCGGGCGAGAAGCCGGGTAAAAGCAACGTTTGGAGTTGACCTGGAGTTGGAGGTGCGGGTTGTCGAAGCGTAGACGGCAGCGCAACACGAGGACTGTTGGGGCGAACGCGTCCCGGCGTGCCTCCGTCTCCTCCCCCCAGAACGCTCCCCACAGGCAGATTCGTCGGGAGATAACCCGTCGCAGCCTCCACACCCTCTTGAGAATTCTGTGTGTCTTGACGGCTGCCTTCGTCCTTGTGGTTTTGCTGACGGACCCAGCCTTCCAGGTGCGGAGCATCGTTGTCACGGGACTGAAGACGATTCCCCGAAACCGCGTGGATCCGATCGTGCAAATTCTTGAAGGGCAGAACCTTTTTCGAGCGCCGACCTGGTCGGTACACCGCCAGCTCCTGTCACTGCTTGAGATTCAAGAAGCCCGCGTCCATCGCAACACCAGGAGGGAGATTGTCGTTGAAGTGGTCGAGAGGCGGCCGTTTGCGGCGTTGCCGATACCTCCGCAAGCGAAAGGGCCAGCGGAACGCGCGGACCTGAGCGCTTCAGCGCACGGCGTTCCTTCCTCCCCCGCTGGCGCAGGGACTCTCTCATTGCAAAAACCCACGGGATACACTATCATTGACGCCGAAGGGCTGGCCTACAAGCGGATCAACCATCCGGCCCCGGGGACAGTCGTCTATCGAGGCCCGCAACAGAAGAGTCTGCAAGTTGGGGGCCACCTTGGAAGAAACCTCCTCGAGGACCTTCACCGTGGTCTTCGCTACTGCAAAGAGTCCGGACTCCCCCGTCCAGTGACCGTGTGTATGGATTCGCTGGGGGCGGTAACCCTTGAGTTTGAAGACCAATTGGTTGTCCGGCTGGGCCATGACAGGTGGAAGGAGAAACTGCTTCTGGCGCATCGAACGCTGGACTATATTGAGCGCCAGGGAAAAGTCGCTGAGTTGATCGACCTCCGTACCCTTGAAGCCCCATCGTGGAAGCCGAAAGAGATGAGGGACAATGAGCCAAGAACAGGATCCCAGACCGATGGACCCGCAGCCTCTGCCGCGAAGGCCCCATCCTCCAGCGCGCGGCATTCCGGTTAAGGATCTGCAACTTCCTTTAACCGTGGCCTTCCTTCTGCTGGGGATCGGACTCGCGAGTCAAGTGCGAACCCAGCAGTTCATCCGAAAGACCGCCGTCGGGAATCGCATCGAAGTGTTGGCCGACAGGTACCGGGACGCGATGGAACAGGTCGACAAACTGAGGACAGATGTTGATTCGCTGAGAAAGACCGTCTCGGAATACGAGGGAGCCGCTTCAGAGAACAGCACGCTGATCGAAAAGATGAACAGCGAGTTGCAGGAAACCAAGGCCGCGGCGGGTCTTGTGGCCGTTCGAGGCCCAGGGATCCAGGTCCTGCTGGAAGACAGCGAGCTTCGCGCTCGCACGTCCGAGGAGCAGAACGCTTTCCTGGTTCACGACTTCGACCTCCTCCAGTTGGTTAACGAGCTTAAGGCAGCGGACGCCGAGGCCCTCGCGGTCAATGGCCAACGAATCGTGGCGATGTCGGAAATCCGTTGCGTGGGCCCCAGCGTCAAAGTGAACGGAACCACCATTGCCTCCCCCTACACCGTTCAAGCTGTTGGCGATCCGTCTGTTCTGAAGAGCGCCCTCGAGCTTCCCATGGGACTCCTCGATGGTTTGCACGCTCTCAATATCAAAGTAAAAGTGGTGAAAAAAGACATCATCACGATCCCTCCCGCTCAAACCGGCCCGGTTTTCAAGCATGGCAAGCCGGTGCCTCAAGCCAAACTGCCTAAAGGAGAAGAAGCTCCCTGATGTGGCTCCCCCTGGTCGCGCTAATTCTCGGGTTCACCATCGCCTATGTCAGAAACTTCACTTTGCCGGTTGACTCCGCGAGGTACGTCGCGATTGCTATTCTCGCGAGCCTGGACACGGTCGTCGGAGGCATGCGCGCCCGGATCGAGGGCAAATACGATAACCTGGTTTTCATGACCGGATTCTTCTCCAATGCCATCCTGGGAGCAGGCCTCGTCTACATCGGCGACCTTCTTTCGGTGAACTTCGAGATCGCAGCCGAAGTCGTGTTCGGAGTGCGTATCTTCCAGAACCTCGCCATCATCCGCCATGACTTCCTGGAGCGAATGCACCACTCCCGCGGAAGGACTCGAGGAGAGGGATCAGACTGAAGACTGCGGGCGAAGGGCTGAGGGTTGGGGCGTATGAGTCTTTGCTCACCGCCAGCTCTTGGCTCTCAGCCACTTACACGGAGTAAGCTTTGCCTCGCGATTCCACCATCGTTGGTCTTGACATCGGAACTACGAAGATTGCCACCGTGGTCGGGACGGTCAATGA
>JACQGJ010000445.1 GCA_016199605.1 Armatimonadota bacterium
CGTTCCTGCCGGGCGATACGTTTCGTTCCTACCGTGACAGGAACGGCACGGCGACCGTTCCCTACCCGTGGCTGCGAGGTTGGCGACATCAGAATAGAAAATGCACACGCACGTGAGGTTGGTCAGGAAGATTCGACGACTCCTGTCGGAGTCACCACGATTTGGTGCTACAATGGGCGGCACGAGGGCACTGCCCCATACCGTGACAAATCGCAATGGAGACCAACCATGAGCATAACAAAGAGTCCCACAGGTGTTGCAGCCTTGCTGTCCACTCTTCTGATCGGCACATGTGCGATCGGTCTGGCTGGAGCTTCCGGGAGCCAACCCGGACAATCGACGGCCAACGCGCGCGGGTCCAGCGCCCAGCGTGACGGCAACGCCGTGTACCTCCGGGACTTCTCCCAGATTGTCCCAGCGGGCGCCTACTCGACATCGCCCGGACCAGGGCAATGGCTGTTGCGTGACTGGAAGGGCCAGGGAGTGCTGGCTGCCGGAGGGGCGGAGCAGTTGCCCCAGTTGACCTACCCGGTGCATCGAAAGGGCTGGTATGACATTTCCATCGGCCTATACACCTACGGCGAGCCGATGGACGATGCCGAGTGGAGAGGTCTCCACCTGAAGCTGACCAGCGACGCTTGGTACACTCACTTCTACGGAGGTAAGACCGGGCTTGGATACGGTTGGGAACTGGGAAGCGTGGACGAGTTCTTCTGGAAGCGCGCCGACCTGACGAACGAGGATATCCAGATCTACCAGCCTTACGGACGGTTCTTCAAACCCACCGGCGGGATCAGTTACATCAAGCTGATTCCTCTCACCGATCCTCAAGTCGCCGCCGATCGTCGCCGCTACGCGACCAAGCTGCAACGCGCTCCACGCAAGCACGTTGGTGGAATGGCCGACTTCTGGAGTTGGGTGATGGTGACCCGCAAGATTGAGCCCGCGGGAACCGAGGAGGTCCTCGACAATCACCAGAACGCGGGCTTCGACACAATCTTCTTCCAGATCAACGCCGATGCGCAGGTCCATTATCACAGCAGGGTTGCGCAATGGGTGGACCAGGGAGCCAACCAGGATCCGCGCACCGAGATGGGACAGGCCGCTTCCGACATTCTACGGAACCATGACCCGCTCAAGGTCGCGAGCGAACGGGCCCGCAAGATCGGTTTGCGGTTCTTTGCGTGGTTTCGCATGACTAACGAGCAGAGCGTGGACAACGATCGTCTGGAGTATATGCGCCGGTTCCGTTCCATGCGGATTCGCGGTTCGGACAATCAGCCCACACGCTGGCCGAGCCTTGCCTATCCTGAAGTCTGCTCGTACAAGCTGGCAATACTCAAAGAAGTAATCACCAACTATCCGTGCGTGGACGGGCTGCTGCTGGATTTCCTGCGGACCATGCCGGTCACCGGCTACGACCCACCGGTGATCGGAGCTTACGTTCGCGTCTACGGCGTCAACCCGTTGGAGGACGTCAAGGAACGGTCCTCTCCGCGATGGAAACAGTTCCGCGCGGACGTCATTACTCGGTTCGTGCGCGACGTCCGGAAGGTTGCCCGGGACGAGGAGAAGCGCTCGGGTCGGAAGATTCAGATTGCCGCCCGCGTCACCCCGCGCGACAACCTGTGGAAGGGACTCGACGTCGAGCGGTGGGTTCGCGAAGGACTTATTGACATCGTGATTCCCTGCAACTACTCGATGTTCAATCCCCCGTTCCGCATCGAACCATTTGTGCGGATGGCGCGGGCAACCCGGTGCAAGGTGTACGCGGGGATCAATCCATTTTTCGCCGGCGGTGACGATGATGCCGAGCATCATCCCAATCGAAACGAGCAGGAAGTCGCTGAGATCATCTACAAGCGGGTCACGCAGGGCTGCCCCACGCAAAGGGAGTATACTCAGCGCGTGCTGGATTACTACGCCGAGGGAGTTGATGGGGTGGTGATCTACGAGTCCGAAGTCCTGACCAGTCCCACGCGCCTTTACCCCGCGCGGGCAGGAATGCTTCCGATGTTCCGCACCTTTGCTCAGCCGCGGGAAGCGCTTTCGTATCTGAAGCAACTGCCCCCGGATTAGCTGGCCCAACGCCAGGGACTGGGACGAGGATCGTTACGGCTGCGGGCCGCGCAGTGGATCCTTGCACACGCGAATCCATTGCACGTCGAAGTCGCAGTCCAGAGGTGTTTTGCCGCCCTCGACTACACCATAAACGGTCACACTCCGCAACTGACGCGGAGCGGGGCGGTCCTTCTCGTTGCCCTCCGTGACTCGCGCGCTGAAAACCTGCGGCGCTTCACTCCCTTCGCCCCAGCGTGAGAAGACGAAGTAGTTGCTGCTGTCCTTGCCGTCCTCGCCGATGTAGTTGTATATCAGCTCCAGCATGAGGTCGCGACTCGGCTTGCGGAAGACGACCTCGATGTACGGGAACTTCGTGACATCCACAGGCGAGTCCATCTTCGCCCCAAAGCCGCCGTAGGTTCTGCCCTTGTCCGACACTTTCGGGCAGTTCATCGTGTAGCGGAAGCGGCCTTGCTCCACGGCCGCGCGAATGGCCTCGGGCGCAATCGTCCAGGGGTTCTGCTCATCCACTCTATAGAGGACCGGCCCGGGAGGCGGGACTTCGGGATTGGGGAAAAGTGCCCAGCCGTCTTCCGCCACCAGCAGCATCCTGCCGTAATACTTCGCGTCAGCGAAAGCTCCCTGCGTCGTAGACCACGCCTGCAGTTCCTCCGGAGTACTCTCGTCGGCGTTGGAGTACTTCTCACGGCAGATGTTACCGTACAGGTTTTCCCCCGATTTGGGTGGGAGGCCGATCCGCGCCAGCGGAATCTTCAGTTCTATCGAGTACCCCTTCTCGTCCACCTTCGCCGCCGTGACGAGTCCCTCGCAGTCCCATGTAAGATCATTCAGGTCTGCGCCTGCTTCATTGACCGAGTGCCGGAAGTCCTGCACCACGCCCAGCGAGTTGACGAGAATCTGATAGCGGTACTGCCCCTCTCGTCCGGTAGAGAGATGCACCTCGACGCAGTCGTCCTGATACACTGCGCCGTCGCGCTCCTTGCACGCGGCGCGGATATTGCGAACGTTCGGATCGTCGCAGCGGACATGGAAGTACAGGAATGAGTCGTCATAGCCCATGCGGAAGGAGGTCTGCGCCTGCGGTTTAGCACCTGTACGCCAGTCGCCGAGGTAGTTCAGCGGGAGTCCCTTCCACGCGAGGTCGTCGCCGGTGCCATCAATCGCCGGAGCTTCCCGCAGGCGATAGCAGATTCCTTCCGCGGGCCGGTTGGCGGCGGTCTTCTTCTTCTGTTCGAGATACCGCGCCAGGCTTTTCTCCTGTGGTTCAAGGAAGCCCATCCTGACCCAGCCGACGCGTGTCTTGTACGGTTCCCCGACGGCCAGTTTCGTTGCCGCGTCCACATAACGGCGCAACTCCTTCATCACCTCCGGCGGGAACAGATACTCGAAGTCGGTCATCTGCCGATTGGACGACGAATCGTTGAACGTCTTCGGGCCGCGCAGACTCATATCAGTGATGCGGCCTTCGATCCGCTCGAAGAACCGCTGGACTGGCTTGCTGGCTGGACCGTAGAAAAGCCGGTAGTGGTCGGAGAGAAGCTGGTTCACGTCTCGTGTCGTGTCGTCCCACATCTTGAACCGGGTCCATACATTCAGGTACAGCCAGATTGGGTTCGTCCAGATGGCCCAACCGCGGTCGGGCGCATCTTTGAAGCGGTAGTAGTCCTCACCCTCGATGAACTCCGCCATGACTCCCATCTTGTGCAGCTTCTTGACGTCTTCACCCAGCAGCTTCGGGCAGACCTTGGGGAACATCGGCTGCCACTGCGACATCGAGCAATAGCAGAAGTATTCCCAGATACCGATCCACTGACACTTGGCCTGGTCGCGCCACGACTTGACCAGTCCGTAGACCGTCTCGCGGAGTGCTGGCGTCCAGTTGCCGAGGTAAGTGCAAAGAGTGACCGCGACGTTCGGTTCGAGAGTGAAGTCCTTCGGCGGCGGCATGTAGTCGTGGTAGCCGATGCCACCTACCCACCCCTCCGGATGAGTCTTGCGGATTTCCCGCGCGACGCGGTTCGCGAAATCCCACAGGTAGAGGCTCGCGCTCCCTGTGGCGCCGCCCCACAATGGGCAGTCCACCGCGGGCTTGTTGTACCACGGCTTGCAGGAAGGGCATTGGCACCAGACATAGTTGTCATTCGGAACGATCCCAAAGAAGCGGCCCTGAGAGCCTTGATAGACTACGTCCTTCTTTGCCGGGTCGCCCTTTCCCTCTTGCCGGTCGAGGTAGTCCCGCGCGTCGGCGACGACTTGCTCGAACACACCCGGCGCAGTCAGGCATGGCTCGCCGGTTTCGTGGAACCGGTTGAAGGCTTGCGCAGATCCCAACGCGAGGATCTCCTCGATTCGAGCTTTGTCCTTATACGAGAACCAGTCCGGGTGCTCGCGTCCGAAGCGTTCAATCCAGTTGCCGAAGCTGTGATTCGGGCCGTACGGTTCGCC
>JACQGJ010000446.1 GCA_016199605.1 Armatimonadota bacterium
CCATCGTGATTGGCTACTCCCAGGATGCTGTCCACCCACCCCGTGATCTGGCAGGCCGATTGCCATTCCGTGGCGCTGGATAGCCGTCCATCGATCACGGGCGCCGTCATTGGAGGCACCGCTAAGAACCCGCCAGAACTCGGTTGATCTGCACCTGAACCGGTTGAGGCCCCCATCAGCAACAAGGTCCCCATGCGAAGAACAAACGTACCAAAGGTTCGGGAATTCATCATCAATTCTCCACTCACTCCTTCTCCGGCGAGTTCGCTCGATACAGAGCCGTGATTTCGGCAGGGCTCAGCGGCTGGTCGAAGATCATCAGGTCATCGATGACGTGGTCGCCTTCGGAGATTTCGATCAGCCCCGTGTTTATGAATTCCGGTTCGATGAGGCCGTCGGTGCTCTTCATCATCAGTTGACCATTGATGTAGAAACATTGCCGTCCGGGTTTGTAGGTGAACGCGAGGAAGGCCCACTCACCGTCTTTCCATCCGTGCCAATCGCCTCCGCTAACCATCGTGTAGCGGTCCGGGCCATCCAACCAAACGTAGGTGTTACCAGGGTAGGTGTAGAACCGCATGGTGCAGTTATCCGCTGTCACGGCGATGAAGTAGTGCTGTGGCTCTCCGCTCCATCCGACCGGTTTCAGCCAGACTGCGATGGTCCCTTCCTTCCGTGCGAAGCACTCCCGAGCTACGTACTGAACGCACGGGTAACTGTAGACTTTGAAACGCGTGGGATTGTCGGATACCTTCAAAGCCTGACCCCGCCGCCCGGGCACGAACTCAAGTTGTCGCGGGGACTTATCCGCGGGATTGAGGTACCTCGGATCTTCGTCCGCCTGGGCCTTGAAGCTGCCTCGCGATGGGAGCGTAAACTCCGTCAGCTTGACCTCCGTGTTGGCCGGCGCAATGGCCGGATGCAAGTCTCCGTCACACGGCAAGTAGAAAGTCAGACTCGCCCGGTCCAGAGCGTAAAGCGGCCACACGGAGAAGAGCCCAGCAAGGCAGAAGAGCAGGATTGCGCGGCGGCCGTGAATCATGATCTTCCTGACCCAATCTCCAGTCCTCATCATTCATCTCCCTCGTCGGGTTATCATATTGTTGCGACGGCTACAGCTTATGTAAACGCCACTCTATGACGCTGGTCATGCTTCCCAGAAACTGATTCGCTTCCGCCGGCCGCAACTTTCGCCAATGCTTTCCATGGCTCCACCTTGGGCACATAGGGACGGCCGCGCCTCAGCAGCAGCGCGTCCCCCCTCGGAGTCAGGCGGAGTGGGACGGGTTGGTGAGCGGTCGGCGTTGGTCGGATTGCGGCTCATTGCTACACGTCGCCCTCTTTCACCTATGCCGCTGCCGCCAGCCGGACCTCCTCCAACACTCCCAATAGTTCGTCAACCTGTTGGATCGCAAAAACCCCCTCGATGCCAAGCGGGTTGAAATCGGTGTACGGCGACTCATAGAGGCGTTCCGGGGAAATGACGCCTTGTTCTGTCAGGTGGTCGATGATCAGGTTCACGAACTCAATCTGGTTGGCGGTGAGCGTTTTCCCCGCGAGGAATCCTGCGAAGGCTGCCTTGGCGGCCTCGCGATCCAGCCCGACCAGAGACCGCACAAAGAGACCCAGCCCGTGGCTCTGTTCCTTCGCTCTCTCCCAGTCAGCTTCGCTGCCGATGCCGCTCTCGGCCAGCATCCGCTCCAGCTCCGTCAGGTCCGTCTCCGTGAGTTGCCGGTTCAGCCGCAGCTTGTGGATGGCGACATGGGTCTCGTGCTCCCGCAGGAACTGCCGCGCCTTGTCGAGGAACCGCTGATAGCCTTCTGCTGACGCGAAGCCAGGCAGCTCGATCTCTTTTCCCTCGCCAATCTCGTCTTCAAAGTCGGAATAGAGCGGCTTGCGTTCTTTCTTCTCGATGAACTTCACCAGCAGGCGCAGCCGCTTCCGGGCCGTCTCCAACATCGGCGCAGTGACATCCTGCCACCAGAGCTCGGTTTGCATCTCCTGGATCAGCAGCAGCTCCTGCTGCACCATCGGGATATTCGACTTCTCCTCGAGCAGGCCGGCGATGGCCGTTGCCTGATTCCTTAGCCGCTCGAAGGTTGGCTCGGCGAGGAGTACGGCAAGCTGGAGATTCAGCATGAGCAGGTCGTACCGTTTCGCTTCTTCTTCCTCCGCTTCCAGTTCCGAGGGCAGACCGGCCACTTGGTCAGCAAGCTCGGCGATGGCATTGTCGCTGAGGTTCAGCCACGCCCCCGGCTGAGCGTACCTTTCCACCAACCGGCGCTTCGGGCGCACGACGAAGTTGTCCACGTTCATCGCGGCGACTTCGGTCTGCAGCAGGTCGGCCGTTTCCTGCCGCAGCTTCGCTTCCGGCGTCTTGCCTTCCCGCAAAAGCCCCGCGCCACGCGCCCTGCGGTCCAGTTCGCCGATCACCTCCAGCCTTGCGGCGAACAGCCGCTTCCCCAGCGGCTCCCCCGCTTCGCCCTCCGTCCCTTCGATGTTCTGGCTGAAGAACTCCAGGTTCTGGCAGTAGTCGAAGAGGTAGAAGAACTCCTTGTCCTTCCCCGGCCCGAACAGGTCTGGCCGTAGCCGCGTGCCGCGCCCCACCATCTGCCAGAACTTGGTCTTCGAGCGGACCAGCTTGAAGAAGACGAGGTTCACCACTTCCGGAACGTCAATCCCCGTGTCGAGCATGTCCACCGAGATGGCGATGTGGGGCGACTTGGCCGGGTTGGAGAAGTCGTCAATCAGGCTCTGGGCATACTCCACCTGGAAGTCAATGACCCGGGCGAACTTGCCTTTGTAGTGCGGGTAGTTGGCATTGAAGCGCTCGGCGATGAACTCCGCATGGAGGTGGTTCTTTGCGAAGAGGATCGTCTTGCCCAATCGGTCGCCGCCCGCCACCTTCAGCCCGCGCGTCATCAGATGCTCCAGCACCTTGTCCACCGTGTCTTTGTTGAACAGCCACTTGTTGACCGCCTCAGCGCCCACCTGGTCCGGGACCTCCCCCTCTTCCGACCAGTCCAGAGCGTCCCACTCTTCCTTTTCTTCATCCGACAGCTCGTCGTACTTGATGCCCTCGCGCGGATATTTGAGCGGCACTGACACGGCCTTCGCCGGCACCAGGAATCCATCTCTCACCGCCTCTTCCAGCGGGTAGGCATCTGTCGGCACGCCATCCTCCAGATCGAAGAGACGGTAGGTGTTACGATCCACCTCGTCCTTGGGAGTGGCGGTCAGACCGACGAGCAGGGAGTCGAAGTAGTCGAAGATGGCGCGGTATTTCTGGAAGACCGACCGGTGCGCCTCGTCAATGATGATCAGGTCGAAGTGCCCGACGCCGAAACGTCGCTGACCATCGAGCCGCTCCTCGATCAGCCCCATCA
>JACQGJ010000447.1 GCA_016199605.1 Armatimonadota bacterium
TCAATCGTCTTCCTCGCTCCTTCATACTCATCCCCGTCCTTCGGACAGCTCTCGACACCCCAACAGCCTTGATAGCCCGCGTCGACCAGCATGTTGATGACCTTCGGGATATCGACGGAAGGTTCGTTCCCGTCAGCGGCAAACTCGAAGGTCTTGACGTGCGTTGCCCGCGCATACTTCGCGCACAACTCCCAGCCCTTCTGCTGCATGCCCGGCGCCCAGTTGTTGGTGTCGAAGAGAAGCCCGAGACCGTCGACGGCGTTCAGAATCTTCACCAGATTCGCCGGAATGGGCGAAGGTCCCCAGTGGTTCTCGATCAGAATCTCCAGCCCCTTTTCCCGTCCTCGCGAAACGAGGTCATTGTAACCGTCGACGATAATGCCTAATACATCGTCCGGCATCTCCGCCGGTCCGCCCGCGTCGATGCGCACTTGCCGGGCACCCAACTTTGATGCGATTTCCAGCCAACGGTAGGCCAGCGTCCGGTTTGCCAATCGCGCTGTCTCCGTTAGCTCATAGATATGCGCGCCATCGATGGCAATGCATCCAAAGGGAAGTCCCGCTTCGTCCGCCGCGGCTTTGACTCGTGCGATGTACTCATCGTCTCGTGCCGGAAGCCGCGCATTCTCGGGATCGGAGCCTGCCTTCTTCACTGTCTCCGCATCTTGCACTCCCGCGAGGTGCGCGTTCCAGGGATCGAGGTACGTGCAGCCCAACTCCTTGCAGTCGGTGATGAACTGGAACATATCCTGTTTGCCTTCAGCGAGCAAACGGTGAAAGCTGAAAGAACAGATACTCAGGTCCATGGGTTTCTCCCGGAAAGGTGATTCGCAATACTTCGGGTTGATTATTCAACTTGTCGGGCAGCACGAACCTTTGGGCAGTTGTGTCACCGTTATGCCTCTCTGATCCAGGCCTCATCGGTTGGGTAATTGAAGCGTGTATCACAGTGTTCAAGCAAATGCGCGAACCCAATGATGAGCGGAACGCGGTCCGTGTGAGCAAGGTAGGCGGGAAACTTGTGAACTTGGGTGGCACGATCATTCTCGTCCACCACGCAGCCTGGTACAGCGCCAAATGAGGCTCGAATCTGGCAAGCTTGGCGACACGACCGATCGGTCCCTGAAGTAGAGTCGGACCTTATCCATAGATGGCGGAAGCGCTTTCCACGAATTCCACGTAGATCTCCTCCGGCTTCCGGCCGGTCTTTCTGGCGGCGCGCTGCTCGACCCGACCCAAGTGAAGGCCGGCAGCAACGACGGTCTGATCCACAATGGCCACCCACAGGTCTTCGTATTGTCCGTGCAGTTCCGCGCTGTGCTCGCGAGCCCAACGCATGTCAGCACGGTACGATGGGGGAATCATGGCTTTTGTTGCCATCACCTATCTCCTTCACTAAGTTCGTGTGGAGCCAACACACATTGAACGTCGCACGCAGGTCGTCCAAAACCTGAACTCACGCTCAAGAAGATAGTCGCTTCGCAACAAGACGTCAAGTGCCAGAGGGCACGCGTGTCACCGCTCACCCCACACCTCCACCTCCGCGAGCGTCAACAGGTTCCCAGCGTCGCGTTCGCCAAAGGCGAAGCGAAGGTAGCGCCAACGGCCTTTCAACGAGCAATAGTAGTCAGGCGCGTCGGGATTGGCCGGTTGTTTCTCAGAAGTGGCGAGAGTCTCCCACGACTTCCCGTCGAGGCTGCCTTGCGCGGTGGTCGCAGGCAATTGGCCACTGTGCCAGAGAATCGCTCGGTTCAGGTTGCACGGCTGTGTGAAGTCGAAGGTAAGGTCAACCGGCTGCGGTGTCTTCCATGTCACCACCCAGGGCGACAGATCGCACGGGCCGACCCAGCGGCCCAAGACCCGGCCCAGCGCGGCAGTCTTGCGGTTGGTCAGATGGCCCTTCTGAAACGGAATCTCGCCACCCGCCGTCCCCTCGTCACCCGTGCCGTCGGGCCACACACCGAAGGTGTAACTACCCCGCAAGCCCGCGTTGCGTTGAGTCACCGGAACGTTTTCCTCAAAGACGAGATGGTTGCCGGTCAGACATTCGCCGGGAGGTTCGGGCACATCCACTGTTTTGAGCGGTGGAAACTTGAAGCGCCAGATGTCGCGCCCTTGCTTGACGTTCGCCCCGCGTAGCAGATTCTTGAAAAACCCAACCCAGCGTTCATCCTCGGGCGCACTGGCTGTGAACGGGTTGAAAGCAAAGGTGATGACTCGTCCCTTGCCGAGCGGGTTGATGACGATGGCCGGTGGTCCATCTTGATAGGTCGCGGCGGCACCGGCTGCACCAGAGATAGCGATGTCAAAGCCGACTGCCTCGGCTGCCAACGTTTCCGGCCCCGCTGTGCCGAGGGCGCTGGACTTCGTCAGCTTGACGGGCGTTCCTTCGGAACGCTTGCTCACGAGCCGCGCCCCGAGCAATCGCTCGCGCGCCGCCAGCGGCATTGTGCCGTCAATGTCAAACGTAAACGCCTCCGGGTCGCCGCAAACCAAAGTGCCTCCCGCCTTCACCCAGGCTTCGAGCTTGTTGCGCACGGAGCCGCGCTCGTACTTTGCGAAGGGCACCACGATGAGCTTGTACCTGTTGAGCGATTTCGTTCCTCGATCGATCTGCCGGTCGTCCACAAACTCAAACCATGTTCGACACAACGGGCCGAGGAGACAGTAAGCAGAAAGCATCTCCATGGGGAGGGGCGCTTCGCCGTTGATCGACAACGAATCGGAGGAGAACAGGATCGCCGTATCGGGATCGGTTGGGATGCGAACGCGATTCATCTTCACCATCCGGTCGCAGATTTCGAGCAAGGCCCGCCAGCGCGCAGGAGAAGAGTATTTGTGATGGTTTAGCTCGCGGTCGAACCACTCCACTGCCAGCAGGAAGATGCCGCTGCCGCCGTTGCGGATAACCTGACTGAATCGCTCCCGCACGTGTTCCGGTGTTGGTGAGCCGGCGTAGTCGCAGCACTGCACGGTGGCGAAAACCGGCCTGCCGCCCAAGTCCACAAGGCACTTGGTGGCATAGCCGACCTGCACTTTGCTCACCAGGCGATTGCCCGTAATCTCGTTGATAGCCTGCCCGACGACGATGTCGAAGGAGTTGCCCCACGCGCTGTAGTCATCGGCGGAGACCGAGCCTACGGGGTCAACGCTCACAAGCTGCATCTTCGGGTTGACTGCCTTCACCGCATCGTGCAGTTGCCGGTACCGCTCCGTCAACCGGTCTGCCACCCAGCGACGGTAGGCAATCCAACGGAATGGGTTAGTGTCGTTGTCAGAATCCGGCATCCCGTACCGGCCAAAGCCATAGTTGCGGCGTATCTCCTCGTCAGCCGCGTTGACGTATTCGTAGCGCGCCTCCTTTGGCACGGCCCGAATCGCCTGCTCGAACACCTCATCACCTGCGAATACTCCCCACAAACCTCTTCCGCCGTACTTCTCGACGAGCGAACGTCCACTTTCCGCGAACGCTTTGGTGACACCGGGATCAAGAAGCCAAGCGCGCTTCGCATCGCCCTTACCGATCGCTCTCAGCGAATCCTCACCGACGCTCGGAGTCAGCATATACTTGACCCCATATCGCTCGCACTCCTCCGGGCGTTGCATCGCCACGAGGTGGTACTTCGCCATTTCCTCATACTGTTCTTTCAGCACCCAGCGGTGTCCGTGTTTGAGGGCATAGCTGCGGAACCCGTCCTGGTCATTGGCATTGTAGCCCCAATACGGGATTTCCCTGCACAGGCCAGGTTGGTTCGTCAGCAACTCCTCAAAGAGCGGGTCGGGTACTTTGAACCAATTCGTTGGTTTCGGGATGCCAGTTGGCTCATAGTCAGTCGGCTGCTTGCCCAATTCCAGTTGCGCCGCGTCGAGCCAGACTTTCCCGGTCACGTCGGGCATCAGCATGATGATGACCTGATATAGCGACGAGGACGGAAGTGTGACTGTCACCTGCCGGCGCGTCCAGTCACCGGTTGCCCCTGCCGGGTGCGCCCACTGTTCCCACGTCCAGCCGTTGTTGATGATGCCGATGCCTACGCCGCCGGGATTGCTCAGGTTCTCCGTCTTCATCATCACCGACAGCGTATACGTCTCCCCGGCTTTTCCGGCCACTGTCTGGCGGATGATGATGTAGCCGTTATCGCCGGCGCCGCCCGGCACTGGTTTGGCATCGCTCAGCCGAAGACCCAACTCTCCGTGGTAGCTGACCCCATCATCGAGGACAACGGATCCATCCGCCTTTGTGACGGCCCACCCGACCGCCTCCCGTTCGCTGCGCCGAACCTCGAAACTCGAATTGGACAACAGGTTGCGCCTGTCCTCGGCGGCGTCTGTTCTCAGGACAAGGGACACGATCACCCAAACGCATCCGATACCCAGTCGCACTACACCGTTCATTACCATTCACCTCCTACCAGTAGATCGCCTGATCCGGGACAAACCTGGTTGCCTTCCGCCACAGGGTCTCAGAGCCACGGTAGTGGTTCCGTTGATACAGCGGACAATGTGTTCCCTGTGGGTCGATGTAGACGACGTCATTTCCCTTGCGGACAAGAGTGTACCGGTCCTTCTCGATCCACACCTGCTCCGTCCGTTCGGCAATGGGGAAAGTCAGGGTGGCCACCTCGCCTGGTTTGACGGCCCCAACCCGGGCATAGCGTCCCACAAAGCTGAGGGGACGGTCCTGCTCATTGACCAGGCAGCGCACCTCGTTTGGCTGAACCCACTCCGGGATACGGATGGACAGATTCACCGGCTGTTTGATCTTCACATCAACCTGACCTGTGTAAGGAATGTGGCTGTTGAGGTCCGCCCACGGGGAAGCCCGGTTCAGCAACAGGTTTATCCGGAGTTCGCCCTCGGCACAGGTCAGGATGTGTTCCCAGATGAAATAGAGGGCTCGCGTCGCGTTGCCGGTACAGCAGTGCATGATCCCCAGTCCCCAGTCGTTGGCCATTGGCCATCCGGCGAAGGCCCCGACATTCCGTTCCGGCACACGGTCGCAGCATTGGACCACAGGATCGAATGTCGTGTCTGGCATCGTCGGACCATTGTCGCCGGCGCGATAGGCCCAGTCAGACCGCACAAGCTGACCTTCGGCGAACTGGTTGCGGATCCAGCGATCGGCATCATCCCAGTAATCTCCCAGACCGGCGGCGCTGAGTTTCAGCGCCAGGCCAATCATTCCGGCGACCTCGCACA
>JACQGJ010000472.1 GCA_016199605.1 Armatimonadota bacterium
ACCAGGGAACTCGCCCAGCGGCTCTTGGCCTACGCCGAGCGACCGGGCGCCTTGTGTCGCTACGGGGATGACGATCCACTCAAGTATGAAACCGAGTCTGCCATGATCTTCTATCCTTCCTCCTTGCGCGCAGAGTTTTGCTTCAGCCACCCTGGACGCGACCCATGGCACGAATTCAGTCTTACCGGAGTAGAGAGAATGCAATGACTATGACACCGCGTGACAACATGACAGCCGCAATCAACCTGAGAACTCCTGAACGGCTTCCCCTTTGCGACAGCTACTGGCCGGCAACGCTGACACGGTGGAGGAACGAGGGGATGCCTTCCGATGCTCAGCCCTTCGACTACTTCGGTATGGATTGGCGTTTCGTTTACCTCGACTCCTCCCTCCAACTCGAAGAGGAACTCATCGAAGAGACCGAGGAGTATGCCATCAAGCGGAATGCATACGGCGCGACGGCACGCTTCTCGCGCAAACAGGAAGTGCCGGCGGAGTTGCTCGACTTCGAGATCAAGACACGACGGGACTGGGAACGACTCAAGGGTCGGCTTGTCGCCAACAAAGAGCGAATCGCGCCCACAGGCTTCTACTCTCTTGTGGACAACTGGTCCCCTCCAGACCCCGACTGGGAGACGCGCAAAGCTGCTCTCACGAGGATTCTTGAGGGGGAGAGCTACGTAGTCGCCTACTGCTATATCGGCTTCGAAGCTGTCTGGCGGAAGATTGGATATGAACAATCTCTCATGACGCTGGTTGATAACCCTAACTGGATCCGCGACATGATTGAAGCCCATACGGACATGCTCGTTGATCTTTTCGGGTTGTTGCACGAGGAAGGACTCAGAGTTGATGGAGCTTTCATGGCGTGCGACCTGGCCTACAGGAACGGAGCCCTGATCTCGCCCGCGACCTACCGCGATATCGAGTTGCCCTCGATGCAGCGGCTGACGCAGGCGCTGCGTGGCCTCGGTGTGCAGGCCATTTTTCACAGCGATGGGAATTTCGAGGAGTTGATCCCACTGCTGATCGAGGGCGGGATCAACTGCATCCAGCCTCTGGAGGTGCAGGCGGGAATGGACGTGCGCGACCTGAAAACCAGATACGGCAGTGACCTTGCGCTTATGGGAAACATCGCTCACTCGGAGATGATGAAGGACAGTGAAGCTGAAGGCAGGACGGTAATCCAGGACAAGGTGCGCCGGGCCAGCGAAGGCGGCGGGTACGTGTATCACTCTGACCACTCAGTGCCACCCTCGGTCTGTCTTGCGAGATACCGGCAGGTTCTGGAGTGGGTGAGGGAGGCAACGGATCTTTGAACGTGAACGCTAGTGCGATGGGGGGAGTTGAGGGACGATGCAACAGCGACAGATAGCGAACACCGATCTGGTGGTGTCACCAATATGCCTGGGCACGATGACTTTCGGCACTCCCGTTGGCGAGGCCGAAGCCGTCCGTTTGACTCATTGGGCTTTGGACCACGGGATCAATTTCATCGATACCGCCAACATGTACGAAGGCTACACTCGCTATGTGGGTTCTCCGGGAGGCGTTGCAGAGTCGATCCTGGGCAAAGCTCTCGTGCAACGGCGTGAACAGGCCGTCCTCGCAACAAAAGTGGGAATGAAGGTCGGCGAATCGCCGGAGGATGAGGGCACCAGCCCTGCGGCGATCCGCAAGCATATCGACCTCAGTCTCCAACGCCTGGCCACCGACTACGTGGACCTCTACTATTTGCATCGACTCGATCCTGGAGTTCCAATGGTCGAGGTGATTGCGGCGCTCAACCGAGAGATCACGTCGGGGAAGGTGAGACACTATGCGGTGAGTAACTACACGGCGGAGGACCTCTCGGCCTTGCTTCAGATCGCCGACGAAAATGGTTTGCCCCGGCCCGTTCTCCACCAGCCTCATTACAGTCTGCTGACACGAGGCATTGAGGAGGACTTGCTGCCTCTCTGCCAGCAGGAGAAGATCGGGATTGTCCCGTACCGTGTTCTCCAGGGCGGGTTGCTTACGGGTAAGTACCGACGGGGACAAGCCGCGCTTCCCGACACACGACAGGCGGAAAAACCGGATTGGATTGGGCAGACAAATGACGAGGTGTACGACCAACTGGAAGAGATAGACGGGCGGGCAAGAGCGAAGGGACTCACCATGACGCAGTATGCGATTCGGTGGTTGATAGATCAACCCGGCATCGTGTCAGTGGCGTTGGGGATCACGAGAGTAGAGCAACTTGAGGAAGCCCTAACCGCCTGTGATTGAGCCTCCACTTCAGGAAGAAAGGTCCATCTTGAGGCGACTCCTGTCCTTACTCACTACATTAGCATCCCTGCGCCGTCACGATCTCCGCGCGGCACGCACGTGGATCAACACGATGTATTCCGACAAGCTACTGCCGGTGCGTCTCCTGCTGTTCCTCCGCTGGGCGACGCATACCATGTGGCGGTTATTCCCCGACTCTCAGGCGTGGGCGCAGTTTGAAAAGCCCGTGTCCGGCACCTCTATCTGGCTTAAGGAGAAGAATCCGTTCGAGAACCACCCCTTCTCCCAAGATCCTGACGCACGGCTGCCGGAGGACGCCGAGGTTGTTGTGATCGGGGCGGGGTTCATTGGAGGGGCTGTGGCCTATCACTGGTCCAAGTTGGGGAATTCGCCGCTCGTCGTGCTCGAGAAGGAAGAAGTCGCAGGTGGGTCGGCGGGGCGTAACGAAGGGCTCGTGGTGATGGGCCGCTACTACTACATGGTCTACGAAACGGTCATGCGATACCTGAACAAGGCTCGAACGGACCTCACCGATACATGTCGCGATCAGTTGGCACACGAGTTCGCCGCGGCGTACGCTAAGGCGGCTTATGCGAATGCCGAACTGATCGAGCAGACCATCAGGGAAGAAGGGATCGAGTGTGAGTATCAGCGCAGAGGCTGGGTCCAGGCAACCGAGCGAGACCGTTTGGATCGTCTCGAAGATTCGGTGCGAATGGCGGAGAGGACAGGATTCAACGATTGGGTGAAGATCACGCGAGAGGAAGCCTTCGAGATCAGCGGGATCAACACACCATACCCCTCAGGTTACTCGCGAGGCGCGGCAACCTGGCACCCGGCAAAATGGGTGTGGGGTCTCGTCAAGGTTGCATTGAGGTCGGGGGATGTTCAATTGTTCACAAGGACGCGGGTGTTGAGCATCGAAGACCAGGGAGAACGCTACGCGGTTCGTACGGAGCGTGGGACGATCAATGCCCGCTATGTTGTGAATGCCACGGAGTCGGCAACCCCCTTCCTGTTTCCGTCTTTCCACGACGTCATCCTGCCGATGCAGACGCAGGCAGCCTTTGGTCGGAGCGACGGGGGCACGATGAAACCCGCGGTCGGGATCAGTGGTCCAAAGGCTTTCTTTGGCCGGCACGGTGAGGGAATACTGTTCGGCTCCGATGCCACCCGCGTTCCCGACCGGGAAGCAGGCAGGAACCAACCGTCCCGGTTCATCACAAAGTATGTTATCACGCAGTTGCGTGAGCTCTTCGGCGTCGAGCATGTTCGCGTCGCCAACGAATGGAGCGGCACGGTCAGCTACACACCTGACGAATATCCCATTGTAGGACTGATGGATGATAAGCGAATGTATATGATCGGCGGACTGGCGGGATCCGGGTCAGGGGTCTCCTTCAATGCGGGCCGACACGTGGTTCAGAAGATCCTTGCCATCGAAGGTCATGACTACTACCCGGAGAAGTACTTCTCGCCGAGTCGGTTCTTCTGTTGAGCGAAGGCTGGGTCCGGGGGTTTGTGCCTGTTTCAGGGAGGTTGTTTAGTGATGGAGATCTACTTCAACATCCAGATCGACTGCGAAGCCACGCAACACGCGGTGAACGATCCCGCGCTGGGTGAACGCGCGATCCGCGGGGTAGGGGAGGTCCTCGCCGAGACCGGGACGAGAGGGACCTTCGTCGTGATTCCCACGGACATGAAAGCCCACTCGGCGATCTACAAGGAACTTGAAGCGCAAGGCCACGAGATTGGGCTGCACCTCCATCCGGCGGATCAGGGATATCAGGAGTTCCTGGGTGTCTACGGCTTCGAAGATCAAGTGGAGATCCTTCGGGAGGGCATCGCCGTCTTCTTCGATCACATGGGATATCCGCCTCAGTGCTTCACTCCCGGTTACGCTTCTGCCAACGACTACACGTTTCCGGCACTGGAGGCTGTGGGGCTGCGACACGGGTTAGTCTCGATTCCCACGCGCAACCTGCCGCAGTGCGCATGCGTGTGGGGCAACTCGCCGTTGGAGGTCCACTACCCGCACAGGTACAATCGGTGTGTGACCGGAGACGTCGACTTTGTGGATGTGCCTGCAACCGTTGACGTTGAATCACGGATGTGGGGTGGCGCTCATCCGCAGGACCTGCGCATTGAGTTGGTCGACGCAAAGAACCACTGGTACACGATTCACAAGAACGTCGTCCGGCAGGCCAAGGCGGGAGAGGCCCTTCCAGTCAAGCACCTGAAAGTCTGTACTCACAACACTTTCGACTACCGCGATCCGCACAACTTCCGACGTGAGACCCTGCTGGGTGTGATTCAGTCGGCGCGCCGCATCTGTGAAGACGAAGGTTGCGAGTTGGTTCCAGCGACGACAGCGGACATCGCTGCCCAGTATCGCGAAAAGGTCCCGCTCCCTTCGGGTGGGGTCCAACTCGCTCTCGACACACGGGGACGATCGGCGGTTTCGAAAGGGTCATAGGAGGGATCATGGCTGTTCAGAAGGAACTACGCCTCGGCTTCATTGGCATGGGACCGCGCGGAGCTGGTCTGGCGAAAACCTGTAAGACCGTCAGCGGCCTGAAGGTAACTGCCCTGTGCGACCGATACAGGGACTTGGTAGAGCGGGCGGCGCAAAACCTTGACGATCCCGACGTGAAGCTCTACACAGAACATGCGAAGATGCTGAAGGAAGCGCCTATCGACGCGGTCTTTGTCGTTGTTGAACCGGAGAATTGTCCTCAACTGGTCCTCGACAGTCTGGAAGCGGGAAAGCACGTCCTCAGCGAAGTCCCCATGTCCTTCACGATGGAGGACCTATGGCGAATCGTGGTCACCGTTGAGCGGACCGGCTTGAAGTATATGATGGGTGAGCAGGTACGTTACATGCCGTTCATGCAGAAGTGGAAGGAGTTGCTCGAGGACGGAACCCTTGGGAAAATCGTTTACGCCGAGGGCCAGTACCTGCACGGCGTTACGGGGGACCGGTTCTACATGGATCCGGTGACAGGCCGGCGACTGACCCTCGAGGAGGCGAAGCTCCACCACAACCCGAAGCAAAGCCGCTTCTGGAACCTGACACACCCGATTCTTTACCTGCCACACGAACTGAGCCCGTTGCTCCGCGTACTGAACGATCGCGTTGTTTCCGTCGTTTGCATGGGGACGAGACCACAGAGCTACGTCCACGACTTTCTCCCTCGTCCCGATTTCGAGACCGCGTTGATGCACACCGCCAACGACACCCTCTTGCGATTGAGCTGCTGCTTCACGATCTTCCAGATCGAGAAGAAGATGACTGGCCGGCACTGGTACAACTTGATTGGCACCAAAGGGAGTGTGGAGACCCATCGGTCCAACCACGACCAGATGAAGCTTCTCATCGCTGGGGATGGCAACGAATACCCTGAGGAGGTGTGGTGGGACTGGGACTCCTTGAAGGTACCTCCTGAAGCCCT
>JACQGJ010000473.1 GCA_016199605.1 Armatimonadota bacterium
CCCGCGCTGCCGAAGTCGCAGAGGCGGACCCTGCCTCCGTCCCTCGTCGGGAACTCCATGAGAAGGATCGGTGAGATCCTCGAACTCTGCGAGTTCGCCCCCTGCGGCTTCACTCGTCTTCCGCGAAGTCCACGCGCGTCGAGGACGGGTAGGGCGTCGGGATCCATGTCATTGAACCGCCGGTCGTAGGTGAGCAGGATCGGACCGCGGAAGATCGAAACTTTGCCCTCACACTCCTGCTCTCCGACCCAGTAGTGGAGGGACATGTCAAAGGTGAGAGTGACCTCATCGCCACGTTGCCACCTGCGGTGAAGGGAGAGGTAAGCTCCAGCCTGGACGTGTGGAACGGCCTCACCATTCAGTTTCACTTTCGTCGTGCGGGACCAATGTGGGATCCGCAGTTGAAGCTGGAACTCTGTGGGACGAGAAAGATCGATTCGGAGCATGACCTCCCCCGTCACCGGGTAATCGGTTTCTTGACTCAATCGCACTTGTACGCCGGAAGGCAGTCGGGACTGCATGGAGCAGGGCCCGTAGTAGTTGAGAATCAAACCGGACCGGTCTTGCATCAAGGCCCACTCACTGATCATCCCAAAGCCGCGGGCGCTGTTGACGCTGCAGCAGTTCAACTCCGGTGTTCCTTCGCGTGACTGGAACACGATCTCGTGAGCGCTCGCCCGACGGAGTCCGTCCATGGGTGTATTGTAAGTGGCCCACCGCCCACTGTGGGAGTGCATCCCAACCACCGAGTTGAGCATCGTCAACTCCAGCTCATCGGCGACGATGGAGTTCCCTGACAGCTTGAGCATCTCCACGCTCATCGCCGTCCACGCGATGGTGCAGCAGGTTTCGATGGCGCCTGGGTGGTAGGGGTTCCCCTGCGCCTGCTCGCCGGAGGAGAAGCCGCCATTGTTGTGGCGGTCGAGCTTCACGATACTCCACCAGATATGCTCAAACGCGTCCCGATACCGTTGGTCGCCGGTGAGGTAGTATAGCTCGACCAGCCCGAGAATCGGATGGAGACTCTCCCATCTGGGTTTCGGAGTTTGGAAGAACTCTTTGCCTGCCAGAGCCGTGTTCAGGTAATCCCCCGCGAGGGGCTGCCCCGCCGTATCGGTGGCTGAGAACTCTTCGACGATCTGCAGGGCCAGATCAAGGAATCGGCGCGTTTTCGTTTTCCGATACAGCAGGCCAAGCGAGTGGACCGGCGCAAGGTTCATCTCAGTGGAACCTGTGTCAACGAGTCGCACGGACTTCCTCCCCAGGAATCTGTCACACAGCAAATCGCCGATTCGTGTAACGCTTTTGAGGGCAGCCTTGTCACCCGTTTCCTCGTGCCATAGCATCAAGCCGAGCATGACATGGTAGTGTCCCCAGGCGTCCCAGGTCCCGCCTTGCGTTCCCATCACGTTCGGAGCGGAGCCAGTGAGACGCGAATCTTCGGGCCACGGGCCGAGGTATCCATCCTCCGCCTGAAGTCCGATCAGTTCTCGGACAAACTGGGAGAGGAGGGCCCTCAACTCGGGGTCTCCGGTCAAGCGAAGCACCTGAACCGCGCCGGTGAGGTACTTCCCCGCGAACTCCCCCGCCCACGGCACCAGATCGCGGAGCGGCTTTCGGTCACGGTCACGGAACATTTCCAGCATCCCAGGATTCGCCAGAGGCGCGACCTTGAGCCATTGGTCACTCACCCCCTTGAGATAGCTCGCCAGGATTCCGTGGAATTGAAATTGCGCGTGACGCGCTCGATCACAAGCTGGTTCTTTCATGGCGGCGTTTGCTTCCTCCTCCTTGTTTCTCAGTTGCACCTCTGGCGCAGCGACAGGCCCATCGGCTCGGGCTGAAAGACATCGGCCCGCATTTCCTTCAACTCGCTCGAGATCAGTGGGCGGAAGTCCATCTGTGCGAGGATGTCTCTCTCCAGTGACACTCCGGGCGCAATCTCCACCAGGCTGATACCCGACGGGTGCAGCTCGAACACGCAACGCTCGGTGACGTACTTCACAGGAAGCTTCCTCCTCAACGCTTCCTGCCCCGAAAAGGTAATCTGGCGGACCCGCTGTTTGGCCTTGCTGACCTTGCCCTCCTGGACAATGGTGAGCTTGCCGTCTTGAACGGCAACCTTCAACCCGGAGGCGGTCAGCGTCCCGCAGAACACGACTTCCCGGGCGTTCTGGCTGATCTCGATGAAACCGCCACAGCCCGCCACCACGTCGCCGAAACGACTCACGTTCACGTTTCCCTGAGCGTCGAACTCGGCCAAGCCCAGGAAAGTCAGGTCGAGTCCTCCGCCGCTGTAGAAATCGAACTGATCCTGATGCGGGATCAAGGCAACCGGCTGGGCCGAAGCGCCGAAGGACAACTCGCCGGCAGGAACGCCGCCGATGGCCCCAGACTCCACGGTGAGCGTGATGCGGTGAAAGACGCCCTCTTCGAAGGCGACCGAGGCGACTCCCTCGGGCATTCCTACTCCCAGATTGACGATAGCGCCTTCGAACAGTTCCATCGCCGCGCGCCGGGCGATGACCTTGCGATCACCCAGCGGCAACACAGGAATGGGTGGCGCCTCAGCTTTCGTGTCTCCGACAAAAAGGGGATTGAAGTTGTAGTCGCTCGTCTGTTGATGGTACTCCGGCGGAGACAGCACCACATAATCGACGTAGATTCCCGGCACGGCGACCTCGTGCGGAGTGAAGGGGACCTCGGCGAGGCGCTCCACCTGCGCGATGACAAGACCCCCGCTGTTGTGGGCAGCCATGGCGAGAGGGAGCGCTTCGAGTTTGCAGGCCTCGCGGCTCGCAGTTAGATTGCCCCACGGGTCGACGGCGGTCATCCGCAGGAGTCCCAGGTCGATGGGAAACGACCGGTAGAAAAGCCACTCCCGGTCCAGCAGGCTGACGACCTCGATGAGATCCTCCGTGGTGCGGGAGTTCATCTTGCCGCCTTCGACGCGAGGATCAACGAAGGTGCCAAGGCCGGCGTGAGTCATCAGCCCGGGGCGCTTGGCGGCAATCTCCCGGTAGAGGAGAGCGACAACTCCCTGGGGGAAGTTGTAGGCTTCCATCTTCTCCTCGCGTACCAGCTTGCCGATACCGGGAGCCAGTCGAAAGTGGCCTCCGATGACACGCCGCAGCAGTCCCTCGCGCGCGAGCCGGTCAATGCCTCCGCCTTTCAGATCACTCTGACCCGCGGAGTGGACCAGCGTCAGATCACGAGGATGGCCGGTTTCGAGGAAGCGATTCTCGAGACCAACCATGAGGTACTCCGGCTGGCCGATCATGCCGAAGCCGAGGGTGGCTACCGTAGCGCCGTCGGTGAGGAGGGAGCATGCCTCAGTCAAGGGAAGTATCTTCATTGCACTCGCAGGCCCTCGCTTGCCCTTCGGCGTTCGTCATCCGCCATAGCGGTAGAATCCCTCTCCGCTCTTGCGACCGAGTTTACCGCTCTCAACCAGCTCTATGAACTTCGCAGGCGCTTCAAACCGCGGATGGCCGGTCTGTTGGTGAAGAGATCGCAGGACGGCTAACATGACATCCAGTCCCACGAGATCGGCTGTTCGCAGGGGTCCCATCTTGTGCCCCAGCCCCATCTCGATGGAGCTGTCGATTGCTTCGGGGTCCCCGCCGAGAGCCCAGACTTCGATGGAGGCCGCTGCCAGTGCCCCGTAGGCCCGGTCCACGACAAACCCGGGAATGTCCGGGGCGAGTTTCGGTGTCTTTCCCATGCGCTCGCAGAGGGCGAAGGCCGCGTCGGTGACCTCCGGCAACGTTTCCTCGGTCGGCACGACCTCCACCAGCTTCATCGCAGGAGGGGGGTTGAAAAAGTGCATCCCCAGGAAATGCGCGGGTCTACCGTAGCTTGCGGCGAGTTCCTTCACGACGAAGGTCGAGGTATTCGTTGCCACCGGCACCTTGTCACGCACAAGCGTTGCCGCCTGCCGCAACACAGAGTCTTTCACCGCCATGTCTTCGAACACGGCCTCGATCACCCAGTCGGCTTCGCTGAGACGGTCGTAGTTCGTCTCCCAGTGCAGAAGCTGTCGTATCTCGTCAGCCTTCTCCGGCGTGATCTTGCCCCGGTCGATGCCTCCTTGCAGGTTCTTTTGCAGCAGGCTCTGACTGCGCGCCACCGACCCTTCGGCATTGTCCAGCAGATGCACTACGATTTCAGCTTGCGCTGCCACCTGGCCGATGCCGGTTCCCATGGTGCCCGCGCCAATCACGCACAAAGTCCTGACTTCCACTTTAATTCCTCCCCCGAAAATAGCCCCGTTCGCGAGGGATTGCATCCCGAAGCGCACTATGAGTTTGGGGATTCAATCCCCCTATCTTGGTTACGCTTCGGGATGCAATCCCTCGCGAACTTATCCTGACTTCCACGTTCAATCCTCCCTCTGTATAGCCATCGCCATTCCCATCCCGCCACCGATGCAGAGCGTCGCAAGCCCGAGTCTCAGTTGGCGCTTTTCCATTTCATAGAGCAGGCTCGTGACGATGCGAGCCCCGGTTGCGCCGACGGGATGACCGAGAGCGATGCCGCTGCCATTGACGTTCACTCTTTCCTCATCCAGCCCCAACGCTCGGGTCACTGCTACTGCCTGAACGGCGAAAGCCTCGTTCAGCTCGATCAACTCAAATTGCCCCACGTCGACGCCCATCTTTCCGCACAGCTTTTTCACCGCGTCCACCGGTCCCATCCCCATGACCTCCGGCTCGACACCGGCTAAAGCCGACGCCACAACGGTCGCTCGGGGTTTCCATCCGACCTCTCGTGCGTAATCTTCCTCAACGACCAGCAACGCCGCCGCGCCGTCGTTGATCCCCGAAGCGTTGCCCGCGGTGACACAGCCCTCCGCTTTGAAAGCGGGCCGGAGCTTGGCGAGAGCCTCCATTGAAGTTTCCCTCGGGTGCTCGTCAACGGCGAAGGATCCTTCCTTCTTGCGCGCAATCGGCACGATCTCGTCAGCAAACCGGTTTGCCTCAATCGCAGCTTTTGCCCGTTGCTGGCTCCGCAAAGCCCAGGCGTCCATCTCTTCGCGAGTAATGCCGGTTCTCGAAGCAGTCTCCTCGGCGGTCATGCCCATGCCCATTCCCGTGATGGAGCAAGTCAGCCCTTCGTCCGTAATGGCGTCAACCAGCTTCACGCTTCCCAGCTTGTTTCCCCAGCGCACGTGGCGCGTGTAGAAGGGGACATTGCTCATGCTTTCGGCGCCGCCCGCGAGATATACTTTTCCCTCGCCGAGCAGAATGCCCTGGCGCGCCATGTCGATCGCTTTCATGCCGGAAGCACACGCGATGTTGATCGTGCTCGCGCAGACCTCGTTCGGCAACCCCGCCTTCAACGCGGCCTGCCTCGCCAGGTTGATGCCCGACCCGGCCTGGATCACTTGTCCGAAAATCACCTCGTCGACCTGCTCGCCCGGAATACTGTTGCGTTCGATCAAAGCTCTCGTCACGTGGATGGCGAGGTCTGCGGCGGAAAACTCGAGCAGACTTCCACCAAACTTACCGATAGCGGTTCGCACCGCGTCAACAATCACTGCTTTTGGCATTGGAATTACCTCTCTCCGTTGGAATCATGGTCCCCGGTTGATTGTAACCGTTCAATCGGTTCTTGGGGGATAGAATACCGCGCGGCAGTGTGGCGGACACGCGGGGGAAGCGTCGCCCTCGTAACTATTCATCTTGTTGGGAGGGAGTTTGAGGTCACTTCACGTACAGTTCAATCTCGTTCAGCCCTGGCCAGCCGACGGCTTTGGTGATGACCACTTTCACGAAGCGCGCGGAAGTAGGCGGCGAGACGGAAGAGTACCTCGTCTTGTTGGTGATGGCCTCTTCCAGCTTCACCACCGGGTTGCCCCATTGCACTCCATCGGAAGAGAGGAAGACCTCTGCCGATTCTGCGTAGTCTACGCCCTGCCATGCAGCCTTCAAACACAGTCCGAGGGTCGCGAGGCGGTACTCCTGGTCCAGTTCCAGTTGATACGTGGCCGGGATCGAGTCGGCGGCCGCCTTCCACGCGGATCGCATGTGGTCCACGCTTCCGTCGAAAGCCGCTTCCGGGCTGGCGCCGGCACAGCGCGGATCATTCTTCAACTGCATATCGGTCGTGATTTTGAGTTTGCCCGTCGCGTGCAGAGCCCGCAAATCGAGGGCTTTTCCTTCGATGGGGACCGGCCAACGGTCGTCGAGGTCCTGCAGGGCGATTCCCGGCTCAAGGTCGAACACGGCGGCGCGGATACTGGAGCCTGTGCCCTCTTCGTAGTAGATACAGAGGATCGAGCCGTCCTCCAGCTCGACCTGATTCGAGTAGGCTCCCCCAACGGTGTCGATTCTCCACGGCTTGCCCCAGGTCGCGCCGTCGTTGGTGGAGATCATTGCGCTCGTGCCTTTATAGCGGAACGTCGCCAGCAGCAGTTTCCGCGAAGTGAGGAGAACTCCGGGCGCGTCGCCGGCCACGGGAAGTCGCGTGGCTTTCGTCCAGGTGTAGCCCTCATCGCTGGAGTAAGCCTGGTGCATGCC
>JACQGJ010000489.1 GCA_016199605.1 Armatimonadota bacterium
AGGAAGTCTGGCTTGCGCTTTCCGGGTTGTCAATCGTCACGCCGGTCGATTCTGTCCTGGTAGTATTCCATGAGTTGGGCCGTCATCTTCCCCACTTGCCCACATCCAACCGGTGCCCCATCCACGCGAGTGACCGGCATGATGCCGATGCTCGTGCCTGCGAGGAAAACCTCGTCGGCGCTTTGGAGTGACGCCTGGGAGAAGTACTCTTCCTCGCACGAAAGGCCCTTTCTTCGTGCGGTCTCGAGGACAAGCTGTCGTGTAATGCCGTGCAGGATGTGTGTTCCTGCAGGAGCAGTAATGAGGCCCCCGCCTTGAGCGATGAACACGTTGGTCCCCGCCCCTTCGGTCACATGATCGGCCTCGACGAACACGGCTTCGTAGGCCCCCTGGGCGTGGGCCTGTTGTTTTGCCAGCACGTTCGGGAGAAGATTCGTCGACTTGATGTCGCGCCGGTGCCACCTGCACTCCGGGAGCGTGATGATCGGTACGCCTCGTGAGAAATGGGACGGTCGAATCTCCGGGTGGTGACGAACGGTGACGAGGAACGTGGGTACAATCCCGCAAGAGTAGGTGTGTTGTCTGGGAGCGACGCCCCGAGTTACCTGAAAGTACATCAGAGCGTCTGAGATTTCGGCTTGCTCGTAGAGACCGGTCACAGCGTCTCGAACCTCGTCGATCGCGAGGCCGCTGATCCCGATGGATTCCAGACTGCGCTGCAGACGCGCCAGATGTCGCTCGAGGGCCCACAGCCTCCCGCCGTAGCTCCGAACAACTTCGTAGACCCCGTCTCCAAACTGGAAGCCGCGGTCATCAATGGAGACCTTTGCCTCCTCGATGGGCATGGTCTCACCGTTTATGTAGGCCAACTCAGGCAACAGTACCTCCGGATTAACTGCGCAGTGCGAAACACAGTGATGCTATAGCCAACGGTCGAACCACTCGAACGCAGGCTTCGGGTTGTAAACATGCTCCCCGTCGAAGTAATCAAGCGCCGCTTTGTCGGGGAGGCCCAGAAACTCGTAGGCTGCTTGAACTTGCGCGAAGCCCTTCAATACTCCTTCCGGCCGGTACAACGGATCCTTCTTGCCATTCTGGATCATCAGGGCGCGAGGTGCGGTCAGAGCTGCGATATCCGGGTAGTCCGCAAGACGCAGGATGCCGAAGATATGATTGCACACGTCCCAGCCGTTGTACCCCTCCCAGTGCAGAATTTCCTCACGGAGAGTGGTGAAGTACCCGCTGATTACGGCCGCCTGCACGCGATCATCAAAGGCTGCGAGGAACAGCGTCCGCTTTCCTCCCTCAGACAAGCCCGTCGCTCCGAGTCGATTTGGGTCAACTTCCGGGCGAGTCACAAGGTAGTCGAGAGCGCGCATATCATCAAAGAGCCGCTGGCCGACCAAGGCTCTGCCGAGGTACTCCGACACGATCCCCGACACGTAACACCCTTGTTCCGAGCCAGCCCGGCGCTCCCCGAAGCCGCGGGCATCCGGCGCGAGAGTGACGTATCCCCGCTTCACCAGTTGAGCCGCGAAGTCGTAGTTATGGCGGGTGATCATGTCGGTCTCTTCCTGATCGACAGACACCCCGCACACGTACGCCTTACCTCCGGGACCGCCGTGCCCGTGCAGACACACCACTGCCGGGGCTGGTTTCTTGAGCTTCTTCGGAATCAGAATAAACGCCGAGACCGAGACGCCTTTCTCGCTATGGAAAAGAACCCGCTCTCGCACGTGGGTTCCTTCGTCCCACCGGTCAGTCACCTCCGCCGAGAGTGGAGCCTTGGGAGGGAACCCTCCAATCAACTCAATGATTTTCGCCCTGAGTTCTCCGTGCCAAAGGCTCCAGTTTTCTCTACCCTTGCAGGCGAAAGACAGGGCGGACGGTTGGGTCTTCGCAAGGTTTTGGAGGAATCGCTTGTTGGATAAATTATGCTTCATGGTCGCTGTCTCCAGTAGAGAATCGTCGCCGGCAAAGGGGTGCCCGGCTCCGAGGGTGTGGTGTCCGGGGCGCTCGCCCCTTCCGACTCGTTCTTCAAAAAGGAAATGACACACTCCACGATCTTCCTCGTTTTGCTCTGCCGTAGGTACCCGCCGCTGTTCAGCTTAAAGATCGAGGAACGCGTGGTGATCACGTCGGCAATCTTACGGTAGACGTCCGAAGTTACGGATTCGACTGCCAGTATCTCACCGACCTCCTCGAAGGGCCCATCATTGCCCAGACGGTATTCCAGGATGTCACGAGCGATGGAATCCGTAACCCCCGGCAAAGAGGTAAGAACTTCCTCACTGGCAGTGTTGAGGTTGATCCGCCCGGGGATCCGCTCATCGTCCGTCACCGTGACCCGGTCGGCAATCTTCTCGACTTTGTCTCTGGTGAGTCCCGGGACCTCCAGTAGTTGGCCGGTTGACTCGAAGCGTCGGTTTGAGTTGGAGCCGGAAACAGGGGGGATGGGAGAGCCTCCCGATGCCCCCGGAGGCCCGCCGGGCATTCCACCGGGTGCTCGGGCCGGCCCAATGAGAGGCATGGGGGCGATGCGGGTGGTTGCTCGCGCATTCGAGCGAAAGGACAATATCGCATCAATCTCCTGCGCTGTAAGCGCATCACCGAGGCGATCCTGCAGTTGGTCTCTCCCGGAGGAGTTCAGGTTGAGGCGGGCCTGTCCTGAACGG
>JACQGJ010000450.1 GCA_016199605.1 Armatimonadota bacterium
GTTGGATTGAAGGATACGAGTTTCAACCTTCAACTCTCTCGCAAGGGTCTCGATGGCCTGGTTGATCTCCGCCAGAGTCAGTGAACCATAGATGCCCTTCTGCCGGATTCCCTGCAAATTCAGATTCGGTCCATGAATCACCAGAACTCTCTTCAGTCCCGCTTTCGTCGGTCGAGACATAACTACACCTCCGATGGTGGATGGATCATAGCAAGTCGTGATGTGTCCCTTCACGCTTGCACGTTTCACGCATCACGAACTGCGTTTCGCGCCTCACAGATTCCGCTTGATGACTTCGCTGATGAGCCCGGCAACACCGGGATCAGTATCTAACGCCTGGTTGATGAGGTCGTTGGCTTCCTTCCGGTGGCCTTGTGCCAAGTGGCTCTTTGCTTTCCAGGCAAGGACCTCTGCCTTCACCTGCTTGATAACGCTCTTTGGGGGCCCCAAGTCTGGCAAAGACGGGTCCGCCGGTCCATTCAACAAGGCGTTTGCCGAATTGAGGTACAAGTCTGTCCAGTGAAGCGCCCGGTCAAACTCCCTGCGAGATTGGTCGTAGCGTCTGTCGCCGAGGGCGAGCTTCCCCAGAGCCAGGGAGGCCAGAATGTAATTCTGGTCGTACAAATCGGGCACCGCTTTGTAGAGCTCCACCGGGCTCCCGGAGATGACAACGATCCGCTCGTAGTGTTCTCGAGCCGCGTCCTTCCTGCCCTGTTTCTCCTCAACGGTCCCCCAGCCGAGCAGAGCGTCTGTGTAGTTCGGGTTCCAGCGAACCGCCGAGCGGAGACACGCTTCCGCCGCAGACCAGTCGCCGTCCCATTGTCGGAGCTTCGCAAGCCGGAAGTACTGGAGTGCTGCGGTAGGTTCACATGCTATGGCAAGACGATATGCCTGTTCGGCACGTGCCCTGTCACCTGCATCTCCCGTCTCCTGGTATCGAGCAAACAGCAGGTTCCCGAGCCGCGCATGATAGGCGCCCGCACGAGGGGCCAGCCTGACGCTTTGTTCTGCAAGCCCCATCGCCTGAGCTGGATTTCGCATTGAGACCCGAGCGGTCTGGTGTGCCGAGGCTGCCATCGAAAGCCTGCACTGAGCATAAACCACGACCCCAAGAAAAGCAACAACCAGCACCGCGGCGCTTTGCAATGAGCCGCGGGTTGCCAGAGCTACAGCAACCATGCGACCCGGTCTCAGCCGTGAACCTGCCGGCCCGTTCAGATCGCGAAGACACGAGACCATCGCAAGACAAGCCGCCGCGCCCAGGGCAATCGCGGGAACGTACCATGTATAGTCAACCAAGCCGTGTATTGCAAAGGCAAGCAGGCTTCCCAGAAGCCCGCAACTCCAAAGCGAGATCTCCCGCTCCGCCGACCTCACCAGTCGGAGCGCAAGGACGATGGAAGAAACGAGTAGCAGGACGAAGACAGCGGCCATCGCTGTGCCGCCCTCGGCGGCAAGCTGCAGATAGTTCTCGTGCGCCATTCTCGTGAACCCGGCGATGGCATACCTCGGATAAATGGATTCGAAGGTTCCGATTCCGGTTCCTGTAAATGGATGGTCTCGGATAATACGGCAGGTGCTCTTCCACAGCAACCAACGGAACTGGGACGAGTTCGCCTGATCTCCGCCTGCTGCCAGTAGTCGGAGAATAAGAGGTCTCCCGGCCAGGGCGGCGACGATACCAATCAAGAGCAAATAGACCAGCCATCCCTTCCATTGAACGCTTCCGCTATGGGGGGAAGCGATCTTCCACGCCAAGGCCATGAGGACCGCCGCAAAGGCCACAGCCATAGCGCCACCCTTCGATCCGGTCATCAACAAGGCTGCAAAGTTGAGAGCGAAAGCAAAACCGCTCAGCATCTTCCAGGAGCGTTCCCGTGCGACCCAAAACCCGACGAACGCCGGGAAGATCGCCAGCTCGATGTATCCTGCCAAGAGATTGGGGTTGTAGAACGTTGAGAAAATGCGCCAGGCGAACCCGGCTCCCGCCCAGACCTGTTCTACGTACTGCTTCAGGCCCCACCAGGAGGCCGCAGTGCTCCCGACCACCAAGGCGGCGACAATCAGACGGAACGCGTCCTTTCCAATCGCCGACTTACGAACTGCCAGCGCGAACATCACGTATGACAGGTATCGCAGAAACTCGGACAGGCTTGCGTGCAGATTCACGCTCGACAACACCGAGGCTCCGGCGCACAGCAGAAATAGTCCCCACAGAGCCTCCTGCTCGCCGATCCTCATCGACAACTCTCGACGGCAAAACTGCTGGACCTTGTGCAAGAGGAGGGCAACGGCGATCAGGAACACGAGGAAGGCAAAGGAAATCGCAGGATCGTAACCTGCAACGGTGAGGGGAGCAAGGATCAGCACGAGACCCACGGGCAACAGGGAAGGAGATTGTCGCAGAACCATTGGTCCCCCTCCGCTTGGTGGCGGAGGGCCAATCAAATCCTTCTTGCTTCTCTCTGTTCTTTTCCCTCGACGCTCCGTCATTTCAGCATCCCATCGTCCCACCAAACAGCCCTCCGCCCACTCCGACCGGGTCCTTGCCTACCCGCGACTCAAGAATGACCAGAGAGAGACCCTCCACCTCGATGCGTAGTACCTCAACAGCGCCAGCAGGCAACGCAGCCAGATTCCGCCCAACATGGCCGGCATCAGTATCGATCTCCACCCGAAGAAGTAGTGTTTGAAGTAAAACCGACACATGCTCCGATGGTGAGCAACGACCATCGCAGGAACTCGCAGGTCGCTGCTGCCGCCGATAACGTGGATCACCTCCGCCGCAGGGAGGTAGTACTTCTTCCACCCGCGTCGCTCCATCCGGTAGCACCAGTCTGTATCTTCGCAATACATGAAGAAATCTTCATCCAGCAACCCAACCTGGTCGAGAACCTCCCGCCTCACCATCAAACAAGCTCCTGACAGCCAGTCAACGGGGCGTGTTTCCTCATGACCAAAGTCGGTCATCAGGTAGTGACGGAGGAACCGGTTGTTCGGGAAGAGACGCCCCAAGGGCGTGTTGCGGAAAAGACCTGCGCCAATGCCCGGATAGGAGCGACACGAAAACTGTATGGACCCATCGGGATTGAGCAACCGTGGACCCACCGCTCCCGCTTCAGAGCAACCGTCCATGAAATCGATCAGCGCCCTCAAAGAGCCGGGCTTCACGACGGTGTCGGGATTCAGCAGCATCACGTATCGGCCACCGCAACGTCTCATGCCTTGGTTGTTGGCGCGGGCAAACCCCAGGTTGACGTCAGACCGTATCAGATTGACCCACGGAAACTCACTGGTCACAACAGACACGCTGTCGTCCGCAGACGCATTGTCCACGACGAAAACCTCGAGCGCTGCCCCAAAGGAGTGATCGGCAAGGTGAGCTTTCTCCTCCTCGAGGGATCTCAAGCAGCGTCTCAGGTGTTCCA
>JACQGJ010000451.1 GCA_016199605.1 Armatimonadota bacterium
CTGCGATGGGTTGCGCCTGCAATGTGGGAAGGTGCGTGTGTGTAATAGGTGGTTGCATGCCTTGCAATGCGAGTTGCCCCAACAGCAATCCTCCGCCACCCCCTCGGTGCAACGGGATAGCAGTTGCGTGCAACGCCGCGAACGGATGCGGCAACACGACGGACTGCTTCTGCAATGCCAACTTCTGTCCAAACGGCGGTCAGAAGCCGTGCATGAACGGTCAGAAGCATCCCTGTGCCACGCAGGGCTGCCAGGGGACCAAATGCGCGGAGCCGTGCAACTTCGGCTGTACCCCAATGGGCTATTGCGGTCAAGCGGGATGCAACGGGATGAACTGCCAATGCGTCAAGCACTGCAACGACTTCTGCGGCGAGCCACCGTGCGGAGGGGCAAAGGAATGCAAGTATGACGGATGCAAAGTTGCTGGTTCTGACGCTTGTCCCGGCTGTTCTTGTGGGAAATACTACTGCAAAGCATATCCGGTGAAACCAGAGGAGCCGCAGTACCCGTGCCAGTGCAAAAACTGCAGCAGCTTTGTGAGTTGCCGCTGGTGTTTGACGCCCGGTGCTTGTGGGTCCGCTAACTGTACATGCGCGTGTGGAACTACGTGCGCTGGGGCCTGCGGTTGTGGCTGTACGTAGCTTTCAGAGAGAGGTGAGGAAAAATGGAAAACGATATGACTTGTCATAGAATAGCGCGGGCTGCAATCTTCTGTATGGGAACGTTAGCCTTTTGCGGGGTGACATCTCCTGGTTATTCAAAGAGTAAGACTTGCGTTCCATGTGTTAAGCGTGTTCACAAGGCACATTCAAGCGCTTGTCCTGGCCCGAATCCGATTGGTATGGGTTTCCAGCAAAACTCAGGCTTTTGCTGCTATATGGGGCAGGACTACTCGGTCAGGATTCAAACGACCTTGTGCAAGGTCTTCTCCGTCCCGTATGTCTACGGGTGGGCCTACTGCGGAGCAACGAGGTCTTGCGCTGATCCAACCATCTCTACTCGATATGGTCACAACTACAGCCCGGATGCCTACCACACATCTGCGTGCTGCGACGAGATGGGAAATTCCTGTGGGCAGAGCGGCCACTGTGTCTTTGTGGGTACGTACATGTTCAGTACGCGAGGTTGCCAAGATGCAGCAGGTAACGACCTGCAAAAGGCAGGCTGCAATTGGTGGTGGACGGGCTGTGACGTCTGCAATCCAGTGAACTGCCCAGCTATTGGATCGGGCTCTTATCCTGGTAGCGGATTGGGAGGACCCACTTCTGGGCAGACGGGATGCACTCAGTCGTATGATCTACTCGGTCATCCGCATTGTAGCGATCCCAGCAGTTGTCCAAGCCGCGCAATCTCGGGGAAAATGGGCATGTGTCGCTGTGATTGGAAAGGCTAGCTATCCTTAGCAGGTTGGTGCGCCAATGGGAAAACCACCTGTATGGGTGGTTACGTTACAGTAAAGACAGGTGAACTACATTGATGAGATACCTCGTGTGCGGGATTTTGTTGAGTCTTTATATGAAGGCGATTGGCGGGAGCCTGCTCTCGGCCGCAGAAGTGAATGAGAAGACGCCCCTACCCACGGGAAGAATTTCGGGAGTTGTCAAACATGCTCCTCCGGGAACAAGGGTTCTCTTGCGGAAACGAGGCTATGACGTGACAGCGAACGTGCCCTGCAATGACAAGACTGGCGCATACGTCATCGGCGGCCTTCAAGGAGGGACTTATGATCTGATGTTCCTGTCTCCAGATGGGCGAGCGTGGTGTGGCATTGATCCAGCAAAGGCGGGTAGTTTGGGGAAATCAACTTCACGAGAGATCGCTTCGCTAATCCGCCGATATGAGGATTGGCGCAACGGCTTGCGTGGTGTTGAAGAGATTCTGTCCACAAGCTTTGTCGGTCCTGACGGCAGAAAGCATGAAACAATCGTGAAGCAAGACACAGAAGCCCGAAATGCCAATGCCCTCCGAAGACAAGAGGCTTTGAACCAACCTGCTGAAGAGACCTACCGGTGGACGGTCGTTGCCCAAAACGCACGTGTGAGAGAGGATGGTGCTTTTGTTGTCGTGGTCAAAGAAACCTTGACCAGAAAGGTCATGGACAGAAAAGCAAAAACCGTGTGCTCAAACGAATGGATAGGATTTGTCGTCTGCAAAGAACGATTCGGTTTGAGGATAGCAGGAGTGTTGCCGTTGGTGGATCGAATGCAGATGGTGAACGGAATTAAGTTAGTGCCCTCAGCGAAGCTGGCTGGGATCCCTCTCAAAGAGGGTGAGACCTCTGTTGGCCACGACATAGACCTGCCTCTTCCCTCAGTCCGTTGAAAGTCGCTGCTGATGTCGGCAGTTGGATTCAGAGAGAGGAAAACAAACCCACCAGGGATTGATTGAGACCGTGAAAGAAGGAAAGACACAACCGGGCCTTGCAGCCACTGCTCTTGCCTTGCATCGCCACTGGTCAGTTCCGCTTCTTGCGTTAGCGGGCCTTTCGGCCTTGGCGGGGGCACTTGTTGCATTCCTTGGTTTGAGACAACGAGCGCAAACAGGTGGTTGCCAGTCGAATCTCGAACAGATCGGCCGCGCTCTCGCCATGTACACGTCGGATAACGATGATCACGTTCCCCCTGTCAGTACAAATTCTGCCTGGCCTGTGCTGCTCGAACCGTACCGCTTGGACCTGATTGTCTTTGCGTGTCCCGCCGTTTCATCCATAAGATCCCGACTGGGTTCTGGGATCTCGGATTATGCGCTGAACCTTTACTTGGCGGGAGCGCAGGCGGGTCGTGTGATGGATCGCAAAGACACGATAATGGCGTGCGACTACTGGAAAGCATACAATCCTTGGATTAGCTGCCTTCCTCCCGGGGCAACCGCCGCAAGAAGACATCGCACCGCCGCCGACGGTATGCGTTGCGGCCATGCGAACTATCTTTTCCTAGATTGGCACGCTGCATGTTTGCCACCCACCGATGTGGACTGTAGCGTGAAGAAGGAACGCGCTGCCCACTTTGTCCCTTGAGAGAGTCCAAGGTGAGCATCCCGGATCGGCGTCGTGGTTTAGAGGCTGTGGCGAGGAACATGGTGCGACAGGGCTCAGGTCTCCTTTGATCATTCTGCTTTGGCACAGAGGTCGTGTGGCGCAACGAGGACGGCGACGCCATCTTCTCGAAAGGGCACGGATTGACACAAGTGGAACAAGCGCCGAATCACCAATCACGTGAAAAACGGAGAAGTTCTGAGGTGACCTCTATCTGAAAGGAGAAAAGACATGAAGGCACAGAGGATGTTCGTAACATGGATGGCAGGTGTATGCCTGGCCTTGGGATGGGCGGCCAGCGCACAAACGACAGGAGGCGAGGACCTCAAAGGCACGAAAGCGGTGAGCGTCCCGACGAGTGGTGGTTGCTGCGGGTCGGAGTCAACGGCGGCGAAACCGGCAAAGTCGGGAACTCCCTCACGGGCCTTGCCGGCTACCGGCCAGACCGCACAACCCACATGGGAGGAAGCCGTCAAGCTGACCCTGGACCAGAAGCAGCGACTGGAACGCCTCGATGCGCGGTGGCGGGAACGATGGCAGGACCTGAACGCCAAAGTGCGTCAGACCCAGGATCAGGTGAACGCGTTACTCAAGAATCCCTCCCCCGACTTGAGCCAGGTGAAGGCCTTGGTCAAGCGGCAGATGGGTTATCAGGCAGAGCTGCAGATCGGCGGCATCGAAGCCCGCATGGCGCGGGAACAGGCGCTCACCCCGAAGCAGCGGGATTTGCTGGCGCAGTGGCAAGGCTCCTCCAAGGGGGGCGCCTGCGGGTGCGGCGGCAGCGCGGCAAAGTCCGGCGCCTCCGGTTCCGGGTCGGGGTGCGGCGGGGGCAGCGGCGGCTGTGGCAGCCACGCGTCCGCGCAACGCTGACTCACAGAGTCCGAAGGTCAAAGCGGAATGATGAACGGATGAGGGATGAAGGGATGAAAGAGAGCACGGGACCCGACAAGCAGCCAAGGGACAGGTGACGGGTGACACGGGCGGGGATTGCATACCCAGATCATGATGCGCGTCGTGATGTAATCCCTCGCGAACGGGGCTGTCTTCAAGGGAATCCTCCATGCCGACCCTCTGGTGGGGCGCCACGTCGGATGAAAATGCAGGAGGCTCGTAGTAGTGCAATTCATTGCACGTCAGACTGCGACTCACCTGGGGAACGGGCGATCAATCGCCTTACTACAAACCCGTTTTCTGAGGAATCCCTCATGCCGACCTGTCGGC
>JACQGJ010000467.1 GCA_016199605.1 Armatimonadota bacterium
AGCACCTGCCCCGGTCGGCAGCGGCGCGTGAACGTGGTGCCCTCTGCCACGTTCCCCCACTGGCGGATATGCAGCGACCCCGGCTCCAGATGCTCCAACCCGATAAACCGCTCGATGCCAGCATCTGCCGGATTGCGCTCGGTCTCGGCGAGGTTCTCGACCACCTCCCCGAACCGCGCCCGCGTCCACCCCGTCCGATCAAACAGCGGCAGCGACGCCCAGTCGGGGTTGATGACAGGCAGGGCGGACGTGGTCATGCGGTTGGTTTGGTTCTTCTTCATGGCGCTGCCGTTCGGTTGAAGCGCGACTCGAAATCCCCAACGACCTCCAGGATTTCGGCGAAGGTGGGCACCTCGCCGAAGAACATCTCCGAGCGCATGGTTTCGTAGTCGCGCCGCCATTCGGACAACTGATCGTCTGGAGGAACGAGGCGGAGGGACCCACGGCGGAGAGTGGCATAGTCAACCCAGTTCTGCCGGAAGAAGAGAGAGCGATGCCCGGCCACGCGGTCGAACAAGTCGGAGTCCAGCGTCGCCCGGTCCGCGACTCCCTTTCGGATCAGGCACCAGAGATCGTAGTAGTGGCGGGCAAGGCGGGCCTGGCGCGGCTTGGCGACGGGTCGGAAAGTCTCCTCATGCAGCAGCATCGCCTTCTCCCAGAAGGTGCGCTCGGGGGCAAGGGTGCGGACGGGAAAGGCTGCTTCCGGGATCAACTCGGGAAACGCATCGGCAACGTACGGTTGGATGCTGCGCGCGTGAGACGGCCAGTCGTCCGAACGCGCGCCCAACTCGATCTTCACGACGGGCCGCACGTAACCGGCCTCGGTGGCGGGAAAGACACCGGGGTAATGAAACAGAAGGCACTGGCCGTCGGCGGTGTCGGGATCGACCTCGAGAGACCATTGGGCAGAAACGTCCAGCCGGGCGATGATCCGATCCTCGAGGGCGGGCCGCAATTCATCCTGCACCCAACGTCGGCACGCAGTCATCAGGGACTCCAGTCGGACCTTCCGCTGTTTATTGCTCGAAGCGCTATCGAGGCTCCCCTCACCGCCGAAACCAAGTGCATCTTTGTCCACGGTAAGGTCAATGTCTTCAGAGAACCGTTCGATGAGCTGCCAGGCTTTGGAGAGTGAGGTGCCACCCTTGAAGGTGATGCGCGCTCCGAGATTCGGCAGGTTGAAGAGTTCACGCAATGTCCAGCAGACCCAGAAGTCCTTTTCCACGCTGGCTGCCTGAAGGCGCGTGCGGTCTTCGACCTGCAGGCAGGCCAGGCGCCGGTCTTCTTGAGAGAGTCTGAGAAAGTGATCCATGTTTCAAGGACTGGTGTCTGCAAGCCGACGCAGGATATGGCCGATCCAGACCGGCGCGTATTTCAGGTCCTTCAACAACTCGGCTTTGTCCGCATCGCTCAGTTGGCGGCGGAGGATGTCAATCACCCGGTCGTCCACATACCGCTGACCGAGGTGACGCAGAGCCTGGATGACGAGTCCGCTCATCTTACCTGCGGTGGCCATGTTACGCGGAGTCGTGCGTTTCAGGATGATCTCACGCCGTCCCAGTTTGACCCGTCGGGGAGGTCCATCAGTCAGGAACACGACTCTCATCGGCACCTGGTCAGAAAGCCCGAGAAGGTTTGCGGCATAACCGCCTGCCGGCTGGAGACGAACGGCGTCACGGCTGGCGAGAGCTCCGGCAATCGCGTCGGCAGACGGCGCCACCTGGCCCAACGCCGGGTGGTCCACAGGATAGTCGTAAAGCCCTCGGGCAACCTGGCGGATGATGCCTTTGCGGGTAAGGCGAGTGAGGGCCATGCCCACCGACCGCGGGTCTCCAAGCTCCGTGAAGTCCCGTGGAGTAAAAACCCAACCCCGGCCCTGTCCAGCAACTATCGCTCGAACCTTTGGCTCAATGATTTGTGTTGATTTTCGTGGCGGATTCATGTTGAAAAAAGCATACCTTTTTTTCAACCAGAGGTCAACCCTTTTCAATCATGAGAAGCGTGGTCAGTGTCTCATGCACACGGGCCGAGCTCTCCAGCCAGGCGGCCAAGTCGGGCGTGGCATCCTGTTCACCGGTCTGGGCCGTCTCGGTGAGTTGTCTTGCCCCTCGCCAGCTTCATCTGCCCTGTTCCCTGTCCCGCCTCAAGCTTTGGATTTCCTTCATGACGCGATAGACATGCGTGCTGGTGCGGCTCGGCCACCGCTCGTTGGGCTGTAAGTCCAGCTCATCTGCCCTCCGCACAGCATCGTCCACAAAGGGCTGGAACCGTTCGAGCTGCAGATTCGTGTGGTCGTAGCCGCCCAGGAGGTTCGAGAGTTCTTTCTTCATCTGTTGTGAGGTGAATATGGTGGCGGCGGCCACATCGGCATGATGCAGGTAGAGCCAAAGCTCAAAGCATGGATTGCTCACCGCCATTCCAAAGCCCTTCTTGACGGCGTTCTGTGCGACTGCCGACAGCATTTGCGGTGTCCAGCGATCCACGTCAACCATCACCCAAAGCTGATCGTCTGAGTTCAACTCATGTTCCCGCTTGATCGTGCTCAGCCGGGCAAGAACATGGGCGGGAGAAGACAACCCTCCCTCGGTGGGCAGGACCATGACCTGCACGCGCGTGTCCCGGAAGATCCCGAAGTATTGCTTCTCCGTGACGGTGCCCTCGGTGGCGATGATAATGAGGCGCGTGTCCCTCAGATGTGGGATCGCGTGGTTGAGAGGTCGCTTCTTGCGAGAGGTCAGCGCCATGCCTATCTCCGGGGCAACAAGGCTTTCACGTCGCCAACGAAGGGGATAGCGCCAAAACGACCGTTCAGATATCCCCTGGCGATTTTGAGGTCGGAGCGCACCTTGTATTTGAACTCCGCCAGGGATGTCAGATGACTGCCACCCTCCTTGTCTTTCTCCACAAACCAGATTTCATCCCGACGCAGCAAGTCGAGGTCCAGCAGGCCCGTTTCATGGGTCGTGAGGATCATCTGCCCACGGCTCTTCGTTTCCTGGAGGCTCCGCAGAAACGCCTCCACATACAGCCGGCAGAGCAACGGGTGCATACTGCGGTCCAGCTCGTCAACGACGTAGACCTTCTCGTTGGATTGAAGGTCCATCAGCGCCGGAACCAGATCCATAACTCGGCGGGTTCCGTCGGATTCCTCCCTTGTCTCGAAGTCCACGGACTCGCCAGATGTCGTCCGGTGTTGCGTCTTGAGTGTGAACACCGTCGGAACTTTCTGAGCATCAGAAGTAATCGCATACCGACGATCCCCTGCTTCGATGTTCACAGCAACAACATGATCCTTCGCGACTTCATCCAGAAGGGATTTCCCGAACTCTTCGGGCATATCGGGAAAGAGGCGTTCCAAGTCCAAGGGTTCGGACCCTGTGCCGATGCCCTCGATGCCTGTATCGGCAACACGCAGAAAGTCACCCAGGAATCGGGTGAAATCCTCGTCCTTATGTGTGCGAAGGACAAGCTCCTGGTATCGCGATTGCGGGTGGATGATCTGAAGGCTTTGGCGGAACCACCGCATCAGCGGCTTCAACAGTTCCACATTGCGCTCATTGGCCTCGGTCAGAAAGAGCTGGTTGGGGCGGGTTCCTTCCGCGACAAACTGGATTCGCTGTTTTTCTTCGCTGGTCGTCGCAAGTGCGGCGCCGACTTCGAGAACCGCCTTCCCATCTGTGGTGATGCGCTCAAAGACACGAACCTCCCGGCTCTGATATACAGCAAACAACCACTCCTCATGAACGGTTGTAGCAGACACGACAAAGCCATAGGTGTAGACCACTCCGTCATGTTTCAACACAAACTCAAACCTGCCCGGTTTGCTCAGGCTGTCCTTGTCCAGTCTGAAAGGAACCAATGGGATGGACTCCTCCCCACGCGTGCCGCGAGTGATGAGTCCTTGCGCGAAGGCCAACGCTTGGACGAGTGTGGACTTCCCCGAGGCATTGGCGCCGTAGACAACCGCCAGCGGCACCGCTTTGACTGCCTTTCCACTGGCATCATCTTTCAGGACATGGCCGGGATGGATGCGACTCTTCGCCGGGATCAGATTCAGAATCGCTTCCGACTTGAACGACCGGAAGTTCTCGACGGTGAATTGTAGCAACATGGTTATTCCCTCTCTTCCGTCATAAGCGGCGGTGAGAATAGCACATTCAGGAAGACAACGTCAACTTTATTACGGATTTCTCTCGTTAAATCTGCTGCGTGCCTTGAGCCAATTCCTCCGTCCGAGAGCGTTCTCCTGTAACTCCTTGCCCCTCAAACAACTCCCTCAGAGTTTGGCGAAGCTCTGATGAACTCCTCAACCACGCTCCCAAAGCTGCTTCAAGCCGGTCTGTGTTGTAGTCTGCTCTTTCTTCCTTCACGACGCTGATTGCGGGCGCAACGTAAAGCGGAATGCTCAGGTTGAACTCTCTCTGCCCGATCTCTTCCAGCGTCGCGACGCGGGTGAAGCCGGGCTCTTCTCGGAACTCCCGATAGGCGGCGACGATGCGCTCGATGTGGTCGTCGGTGAGGAAGCTCTGGGCGCGTTCGCGGGTGACTTCGTTGACGGCATTGATGAAGAGGATGCGGCCTTTGCGCGCCTTGGGCTTTGCCGTGCGACACACAACGACGCAGGCTTCCATCGGCGAGTTGTAGAAGAGGTTCGGCCCGAGGCCGAGGACGCACTCGATGGCGTCGGCCTCGATGAGCTTGCGCCGCATATCGGCTTCCTCCTGCCGGAAGAGCACGCCGTGCGGGAACAGGATCGCGCAGCGACCGGTCTTCGGCGCGAGGCTGAGGAGGATGTGCTGCCAGAAGGCATAGTCGGCCCGGCCCTGCGGTGGCGTGCCGTAGAGATTGCGCCCCCACGGGTCGGAGGCGAACGCGTCACGATCCCACTGCTTGATGGAATAGGGCGGGTTGGCGAGGACCACATCGAAACACATGAGCCGGTCGCCCTGGACGAACTTCGGCTCGGAGAGCGTGTCGCCGCGCTCGATGCGAAAGTCCTCGATGCCGTGGAGGAAGCAGTTCATCCGCGCGATGGAGGAGGTCATCAGGTTCCGCTCCTGGCCGTAGAGGCGGACGTTGCGCCACTCCTTGTCCTGCCGTCGAAGGTGGGCGATGCAGGACAGCAGCATCCCTCCCGAACCGCAGGTGGGGTCGTAGATGGACTCACCCGGTTGCGGCTCCAGCATCTCGGTCATGAGGTGGACGACGGTGCGGTTGGTGTAGAACTCGGCGGCCGTGTGGCCGGAGTCGTCGGCAAACTTCTTGATGAGGTATTCGTAACCGTTACCCAACTCGTCCTCTGGCAGGTTGACGAGCGTGAGGTCAAGCGTGCTGAAGTGCTCGACCAGATCACGCAGCATGGCATCGGAGAGGCGATCCTTGTTGGTCCACTGCGCGTCGCCGAAGATGCCGTAGAGCGTTTCGGGATTGGCGCGTTCGATGTCCCGCATCGCTTTCTGGAGCGCGCGACCGACGTTGGTCGTGACCTGCCGCGCCTCACCCCAGTGCGCCTCGGTCGGAACCTGAAACCGGTGGTTCTCCGGGTAGGCTGCAAACCCCCTATCTCCGCCGGACTCGGCCAGCGCAATCTGCGTCTCCTCGTCGAACACATCGCACAGGCGCTTGTAGAACAGCAGCGGGAAAATGAACTGCTTGTAGTCACCCGCGTCGATGGTGCCCCGCAGCAGCGTCGCCGCACCCCAGAGGTAGGATTCGAGTTGTTGGTGGGAGATGGGAGTCATGGCCTCAGCTCTGTCGCCGTGTTGCTGCCCAGTTTCTTGCGACCCACAGTCCAGACGAGAAAGTCGGTTACCCGGGGGTCGGCACAGCTTTCCAAAGAGTGATGCTCTTTCCTTACCATCAAGAGGATTTTCTGAAACCAGTTGTCCTCCGACCAGCGGTGGTAAGTGTCACGAAGCCACCTGAGATTCGTTACAAACCCCGCGATCCGAAAATCGACGCTCCCGTTAGACGGGACAGTAATGCCAAAGAAATCACTCACGTGTCGGTCGAAGATCGGCCGTGTCTCGTCATGGATGGCTACGAGCTTGGAGACGAACGAGCACTGGAGGGCCTTGTCGCCTCTGCGCCGTGGAAACTCGTAAAGTTCCTTCAGGATCGGGGTGTAGGGATCAAGACCCTCCTCGATCTTCAGCCCAAGAAGCAGGTCGAAATACCGGTCCTTGAAGGTTTTGCTAACCCCACCTGCATTGAGGCCGTAGTAAGACTCGAAGGTTCGCCGGAAGTCCACCTCAAACCCACTGGGTTGCTCAGCGAACAGGCGCTTCAGCTTCAGGTAAGGGGCAATGTCGGAGTCCGTTAAGTGAGAGATCGCCTCCGAAAGAAGTCCCAATTGGTACGCGTTCGGGCTGGTCATGCGAGCAGTCCCTCCCGCCTCAGGATGGTGACAAGCCGGTCTTCCGCTGCGAACGCAGCCTCGGCGCTCGTTCGCAATCGTTGCATGGCTTCTTCAACGGTCAGCGCCTCCTGTTCTACCTCCAGCTCAACATAGCGCGGGATGTTCAGGTTGTGGTCATTGGCGGTGATTTCCTCCAGCGTGACCACGCGGGGGACGCCTTCCACGTCGGTGTAGTCGCAATACCAGCCGTGAATGCGGTCAACGTGTTCGGGCAGCAGTTCGTTCTGTGCGCGACCGGTCTTGAACTCGCGGGAGGCGTCGAGGATGAGAACCTTGTTGCGGTGATCCTTGGACTTGCGCTGGCGGAAGACAAGAATGCAGGCGGCAAGTCCGGTGCCGTAGAAGAGATTCGGGCCGAGACCGATGACCGCTTCGAGCAAATCCATTCCGAGGATCTTCTTCCGAATCGCGCCTTCCGCCCCCATGCGGAACAGAGCGCCGTGAGGAAGCACCACGGCCATTCGGCCCGTCTTGGGCGCCATGGACTTGATCATGTGCTGCACCCACGCGTAGTCGCCGCTCTTCGCAGGTGGCATCCCGGCAAAGTTGCGTCCATAGGGGTCGCTGGCCCAGACTTCTTCTCCCCACTTCTCCAGCGAGAACGGCGGATTGGCGATGACGCAGTCGAAGGTGGCGAGATTGTCACCGGAGAAGAACGCCGGGGTGCGGAGCGTGTCGCCGCGCACGATCTGGAAGTCTGCCGCGCCATGCAGGAAGAGGTTCATGCGAGCGATGGCGGAAGTGGTGAGGTTCTTCTCCTGACCGAAGAGCTTGCCCCACAGCGTGCGATCATCGCCATGCTGTTCGCGGACGTGGTGGATCGCCTCCAACAACATGCCGCCGGTGCCGCCGGCGGGGTCGTAGATGGACTCGCCCTCCCGCGGATCGAGGATATTGACCATCAACCGCACCACCGACCGTGGGGTGTAGAACTCGCCCGCTTTCTTGTTCGTGATGTCGGCGAACTTCTTGATGAGGTATTCGTAGGACTGGCCGAGGAGGTCGGTCTCGGCAGCCTGATTTCCCAGATTGACGCGCGAGAAATGCTCAATCAGGTCGCGCAGGAGAGCGTCGGATAGTCGCTCCTTGTTCGACCAAGACGCGTCACCGAAGATGCCGTAGAGCGTTTCGGGATTGGCGCGTTCGGTGTCCCGCATCGCCTTCTGCAGCGCCTGCCCCACGTTGGTTGTCACGGCCCGCACATCGCACCAGTGGCAACCCTCCGGCACCTGAAAGCCATAGTTCTGCGGGAAGCGGGCGTACTCCTCATCGCCGCCGGATTCCTCCAGCGCAGCCTTGTATTCCTCGTCATGGACATCGGACAGGCGCTTGAAGAACAGAAGGGGAAAGACGTAGGTCTTGAAGTCCGCAGCATCCACAGGGCCACGCAGGATGTTGGCGGCCTCCCACAGGTGGGATTCGAGCTGGCTGAGGGTGATAGGATCGTTGGTCACACACGCTCCAGACCGACTCGGTTTCCGAAACCGAGTCGGTCTCGTAC
>JACQGJ010000468.1 GCA_016199605.1 Armatimonadota bacterium
GTCCGGCAAGTCCACCTCCGATGGCCCTCGGGGCGGCTGGGGAACATTGGCACCCACTTCTTCGACGCGACTCGCCATCTGCTGGGTCTCGAGGCACAGGCCGTCAGCGGCACTCTCGATGCGAACGTGGCTCCCGACTGTCGAGGGGCCCAATTCCACGATCCCGGCGGTTGGGGGATTGTCGAGTTCGAGCGGGGTGTCAGAACTTTCGTGGACGCGCCCCAAACCTCGGGGGCCCCTTTCGAGTTCCGTGTCGTGGGAGACCAGGCGCAACTGTTGGTTCTCGGCAACGAAGTCCGCATCGAGACCTGGAACGGCGAACGATCCTCCCTTGCCGCCCCGCCAGACAGTCCCAATTCCATGGACCTCGCAGTCGGCGAGATCGTTAACTTCCTCGATACCGGGAACGCCTGCCGATCCACCGGAGAGGACGGTCGCGCCGCTCTGGAGATTATCCTTGGATTCCATGCGTCGCACCGCCGCGCGGGTCAGTGGGTTCCCCTTCCGCTTAAGGGCGAAGATCGGGAGCTTGAAGTCTTGATCGGGTAGCGACTCGACTCATTCCGCCTCCACCCCGAGCGCCTGCATCGCCGCGCGCATGTAACCCAGGGCATAGGCAAAACCGCGCTTGCCGTCGGGGGTGTCGCCGAGGACCTGTGGGGTGTGGTCTGGCATGATCGTTCTCTTGTAGCCGACTTCCTTGTAGGCTCTCATTGCAGCGATCATGTCCACCTTGCCCTCGTCGATGAACACCTCGTCGTAGATCGGTACCGCCCCGCGGACATTACGGAAGTGGACGTGGTTGATCTTATCGCGCGAGCCGAAGTATCGGATTGCCTCGAGGACGTCGACACCCATCTCCGCTACTGTTCCCTGGCAGAAGTTCAGTCCGTTTGCCTCGCTGGGGACCAGCTCGACCAGACGCTTCATTCCCTCGAGACTCCCGAGCACGCGGTCTTCACCGCGAAGACAGGGAACTGGCGGATCGTTGGGATGGCACGCAAGCCGCACCTCCGCAGCTTCCGCGGCGGGCACGACCCGCTTCAGGAAGTATTCGATGCGGTCCCACATCTGCTCAGCGGAGGCCTCTTCTTCCGGCGTTGGGGCGCCTTCGTCTCTCACTCGATCGTAGTCGAAGTGGATCACCTCCGCACCGCCGCGTCCCCAGTGGTTTCCCTGCCAGGTGACGCCATACACCGCCTGCAAATTGAAGACGTATTCGACAACGGGAACGCCTGCTTTCCCGAGGAGGTCGAGCGACTGGCAGACGTCCTCAATTTCCTGGTCGCGCCCCGGGCCTCCAAGCCTGATGTTCCAGTGTTGACTCCCTTTCTCCTGCGGCAGCAGTGCGACCTCGATCTTCAGGTCGAACCTCTTCGCTTGCTCGATCGCCGCATTGAGCTTGTCGGACTGTACCGGCCCACGCCGGTTCTCATCCATGTAGTCTCCGGCGTTGACCTTCAAGTGAGTAACGCCAAGCTGACGGTAATACCGAAGCGTTTCCTCCGTGAGGTCGTTAACACCCATAGTCAGTTTCATGTGAGTTCCTTTGCCAAACGGTGAGTACCGACGGGGCAGGGACCGACCCGTCATTAGCAGGACGACGTATTGTAACAGGTTGGCAGCGTGGCCGCACGTCACCCTTGACTTGTCGTTGATCCGCCTCTATCATGCAAAGTCGTCGTGAGCAGGGAGACGCCGGGGATCCCGGCGGTCTCTACGTCTCTGCGTTGACCGAAGAGCGCACTCCAACCTTAACGAGTATACAATGATCTCCCTCGAACAACTCACCATCGAGTTCGGCGCTCGCGTTCTGTTTGACGAGCTGACCTTGCTGATCCGTCCTCATGATCGCCTCGGTCTGGTCGGGTCCAACGGCGCGGGCAAGTCCACGCTGCTCAAAGTCATCGGCGGGACTATTACGCCGGACCGCGGCAAGGTCAGCACGGCGAAATACGTGACTGCCGGTTATCTTCCCCAGGACGGGATCACTGCACAGGGGCGGTCCCTGTATGCGGAGGCGGAGTCGGCCTTCGAAGAAGTCATGGACCTCCAGCAGAAGAAAGCGGAAGCGGAAGCTCTGCTGCACACGCTGCCGCCCGATTCCGAAGACTGCCTCGAGACGGTGGAAATCCTCGGTGAGTTGCAGCATCGGTTGGAGGACCTCGACGCCGACCGAATGCAGTCCAAGATCGGCCGCGTGCTGACCGGATTGGGTTTCTCGGTGGCGGACTTCGATCGGCAGACCGAGGAATTCAGCGGCGGATGGCAGATGCGGATTGCCCTGGCGAAGCTGCTGCTGCAGGAGCCTTCCGTGCTGTTGCTCGATGAGCCGACCAATCACCTCGACATCGAGTCGCAGCAATGGCTGGAAGAGTACCTGCGCCAGTACGACGGCGCGGTGATCCTCGTGTCGCACGACCGGGCGTTTCTCGACGCCCTCTGCACGAGGACGCTGGCGTTGAGTCTGGGGCGGGGGGAGGAGTACGCGGGCAACTACTCGTTCTACGAAAACGAGAAAGAGCTACGCAAAGAGCTGCAACTGAACGCGTGGAAGAATCAGCAGGAGCAAATCAAGCAAACGCAGCAATTCATTACTCGCTTCCGCGCCAAAGCGACGAAAGCCCGGCAGGTGCAAAGCCGGGTCAAGCAACTGGGGAAGATTGAGCGGATCGAGATTGGGCAGGAGGAGGACCAGATTCATTTCCGTTTCCCCCCTCCACCGACGAGTGGGAAGGTGGTGATGGAGCTGCACAACCTTCAAAAGAGCTACGGCGACAACCGGGTCTTCGACGGATTGGAATACACGATCCACCGGGGCGATCGGATAGCGGTCGTCGGGGTCAACGGCGCGGGCAAGTCGACTTTCTCGCGCCTCGTCGCGGGAGTTGAGCACTTCGACGCGGGAGAGCGCTCCGTGGGTCACAACACGGTCCTGTCCTACTTTGCTCAGCACCAGGCCGAAGAACTCGATCGGTCCAAGACGGCGTTGGAAGTTCTCGATGAGGTCGCTGAGGGGGAGATCCGCAAGCGTCTGCGCACGGTGTTAGGTTCGTTCCTGTTCAGCGGAGACGACGTGTTCAAAGGCATCAGCGTCTTGTCCGGCGGGGAGAAGAGCCGGGTGGCGCTGGCGAAGATGCTGCTGCAGCCCTCCAACTTCCTCATCATGGACGAGCCGACCAACCATCTCGACATGCAGTCGAAGCAAGTGTTGCAGGAGGCGCTCCAGCACTTCACCGGAACGTATCTGATCGTCTCGCACGACCGCGCTTTTCTCGATCCGCTCGTCAACAAAGTCCTCGAAGTCCGGCACGGAGGAGTGGTGACCTACCTCGGCAACGTGTCGGACTATCTGGATAGGAAGCGCGCCGAACGCGAAGACACCCCCCGCTTGTCTCCCTTATCGAGGGCAGCGAAAGCCACCGCCTCCTCCAGGCAAATGGAACCGTTAGCCGCCTCAAGCGAGAAGGAGCGCAAGCGTCTCGAAGCCGAGCTCCGCCAGGAACGGCACCGCCGCCTGCAGCCTCTTAAGAAGCAACTGCAGGCCCTCGAGAAGTCAATCAACAGCATGGAGTCCCGCAAGACCGAGATTGAAGCGTTGATGGCCGACCCGGAATTCTACAAAGAGGGAGACGCAGTCAAGCGCATCTCCGTCGAGTATCAGGAGCTACAGCAGGGACTGGAAAAGGAGTATGCGGAGTGGACGGAAGTGTCGCAGGGGATCGCGGCGGTGGAAAGTGGATAGGTCATCGCGGACCCTCCGCCAACTTGCCTGCCAACTGGGGCGTGGGCGATGTCGCGGTGGGAATCGATGGCGCGGTCCATCTCGTCAAAGCGTTGCCGGGTGAAAACCATCTCCGGCTCGGCCCACCGCGGCGGCAGGACGAAAAGGACAAGAACGGGGAGAAGTAGTATAGGTGGTGAAGCAGTCATGTAGTGGATTCCCGAGTCAGTCAGGCTTGCGAAGCGGGTTCCGCCTTCCCTTGGGCGCGAGCCTCTGTCGTCTTCCTCTTTTCCTTGCGCCCGCCCGACCCCATCGTGGATCCATCAAGTCAGCGTTCCACTCGTCGTAATCGGCCTGGAGTTCCTTGAGCTTCTCGGGATTGGGGGAGGCGAGGTCGTTCTTCTCTCCGACATCCTCTTTGAGGTTGTAGAGCTGTGCAGATTCGCCTCGCAGTCGGACGAGTTTCCAGTCGCCCTTACGAATCGCACATTGATCTCCAAAGCGCCAGTAGAGCCGATCATGGGGTGTCTTAGTGTTCTTTCCGGTTAGGTAGGGAAGCAGGTCGATTCCATCGAGTTTGGCCTCACCTGGGAGGTTTCCACCTGCGGCGGCAAAGGCGGTCGGATGGATATCGAGGGAGATTACCGGCTTGGAGTACGTTTTCCCAGCAGGCAAGCGTCCTTTCCATTGAACCATGAACGGCACGCGGATACCGCCTTCAAGGACTTTAGCTTTCGTGCCGCGGAGGGGGTTGTTGCGCGAGGTCGTTTGCGGTGTGGGGCCGCCGTTATCGCTGATGAAGAAGATCAAAGTGTTCTCTTCCAGCTTCAGTTCGCGCAGCTTCTGCAGGACAGCGCCGACTGCATCATCGAGTGCCGAGAGCATCGCTGCAAACGTGCGACGTTTTGTATCCGCAATACCATCGAAACGGGCGAGGTACTTTTCGGTCGCCTGCATGGGTGCGTGAACGGCATTGAAAGGGAGGTAGAGGAAGAATGGCTCTCGCTGATGTCGCGCGATGAATGAAACGGCCTCACGAGCCAGGGCCTCGGTGAGGTATTCCGTCTCTGCGACAGGTTCCGTGCCGCGAAGGATTGACCCGCGCTGATCGCTTGGAGACGGCAGGTATGAATGGGCCCCACCAAGAAACCCGAAGAACTCATCGAAGCCTCGCTTCACGGGCTGCATTTCCGGCTTGAAGCCAAGATGCCACTTGCCCACCATGCCGGTGGCGTAGCCGATTGACTTGAGCCGTTCAGGAAGCACCGTCTCGGTAGGGGGCAAACCAAAATCAGGATTGTCCTGCCCCTGGGGACCCGGGTTGAAC
>JACQGJ010000027.1 GCA_016199605.1 Armatimonadota bacterium
CCCCCACCCCAAGGACGAGAGCGAGAAGTTCATCGCCATGGCGTATCTGATGAAACACCGTGGCGCCTACGTATGCACCTCCCCCGACGGGATCCATTGGACCTGCGCGGATAGCCCCTTCTGGAAGACCCAGCTTGATTTCGCCTCGTGGGGAGACGACGCCCAAAAGCAGATGCTGTACGACAAAGCGAAGCAGAAGTGGGTGGTCTACCGTCGGGTCATTCCACAGGAATACGACCGCCTGGTGGGCATAGCCACCGACTGCGACCTGAAGCCTGTCGATCGCTACTATCGCGTGTACGCCTACGCCGAGAGCGACGATCTACGAGAATGGAAGAACTTCCAACCCGTGTTAAGCATGGACGCCGACGACCCGGCTGATACGGAACTTTACTACTTCACCTGCTACAACTATGGACAGGTCTATGTCGGCTACATGAGCGTGTTCCATCTGCGCTACCCGCAGCCCATCGATGTTCAGCTTGCGACCAGCCGTGACGGGCTGCACTGGAACCGCGTCTGCCGTGGCCAATCGTTCATCCCGTCGGGACCCCTGGGGTACTACGACCTTATGGCACACGGGGCCTCTCAGGCCGAGCCGATCATTGTCGACGATACCGTGTACTTCTACTACCTGGCGTGCAACGCTGTGCATGACGTCAAGAGCGATCCCGACAAGGGCCACGCCAGCACCGTCGCCTTGGCGACGTTCAAGCGAGATCGGTTCGCCTCCCTGGAAACCGGCGACCCCGAGCCCTGCCGCCTGGTGACCAAGCCGTTCACAGTGCGGCACCCCAAGTTGTTCCTGAATGCGGCCACCTGGGGGCAGGGATCGATCCGCGTGGAGGCGCTGACGCGCGATTGGCAACTCCTCCCGGGATTCACCGAACCGCAGACGGGTGACATCCAGGGCGATGCCCTCGACCATCCGGTTCGGTGGAAGGACAACGATGACCTGGGCAAGCTCGTGGGGCAGGAGATCCGGCTCAAGTTCTATATGACTCGCGCGCGCCTCCACGCCATGACGCTGAGCGACGAGGACCGAAAGCTTGGCGCAGTCGACAACGAACATGCGTCCGGCGAACGCATGGACACCATTCCGAAGTTCCTCTGACCGTCCCATGAGGAGCCTTGCCATGAACCAGGTCCAGAACATGGAGATTATCTAAATGGCGACCTCAAACTGTAATCTCGCGGTGGCGATTTGCGTGACCATATTTGTGCTATCAACTTCGGTGTGGGCTGATAGGGATTTCTATCCGGGAAAGAAGATGATCTACTTTTGTCGCGTACCCAGCGTCGAATACATTCGCAAAAACATTCGGGAGATGGAGAAGGTTGCTTTCGATGGTCTGGTCATCCCGGAGGCGCACAGTTGGAGCACCTGGTCCAAGAGGCGCATGGTCATCAAAGATCTTCAGCCGCTGATAGACAACCTGAGGGCCACGAAGTTCAGACGCTTTACGGATAACTTCTTACCCATTAACTCGTATTTCCCCTCCAAGGAAGAGACTGCGGATTGGTTCGATCCGGCGTGGTCTGCTGTGGCTGATAACGCTGCCGTGATGGCTCGGGCAGCGAAGCAGAGCAGGCTCAAGGGAATAATGTTTGACACCGAACAGTATGGCGACTACCGGATGTGGGACTACGATGAGGCCAAGCAAGGGCGACCGTTTAAGGAATACCGTGACAAGGTCCAGGAGAGAGGCAGGGAGTTCATCAGGGCCATCAACAGGGAGTTCCCCAGCCCTGTGATTTTTGTGACTTGGTCCTACGAACTCCCCATCGCCTATCCGCACCCGGTGGGGGTTGGGGGACAGCCCCTCTACGCCTTGCTCATTCCCTTCCTGGATGGGATGATCGAGGCTGCCACTCCGGGGACAGTGCTGGTGGATGGTTACGAATATGGCTATGGCTTCGTCAGTGAGAGAGCTTTCATGGGTGGCCGAAAGATGATAAAGGACACCGCGCGCAATGCCATCACCTCTGTGCCCCAGGCGTTCGATAAGCACGTGCGTTTGGGACTGCCGGTATACCCGGACCATTGGGCCTCAATGTCGATGCCCTTTGTATTCGATAGGGTAGAAACCAATCTGGTTACCCCGGACCTGTTCCGGACCATGCTTGCGAACGCGCTCAGCGTAACCGACAGATACGTCTGGGTCTACTCGGAGCGGCTGCGATGGTGGGATTATGGTGCGGAGTTTGGGGCGGATGCCCCGATTGAGTATGGGAAAGCCAATGCCCCGAAAGAGTATGTAGAAGCCCTACGCCTGGCCAGAAAGGGTCCTGCTCCCGGCAATCATCCGGATAAGATTACATGGCCCAATGCGAAACTGGAACTGTCCAAAGAGAATTGGCGCTTTGCTCTGGATTCTACGGTAGGACAAACCTCCGCGGAATGCGTGAAGACCGGGTATGATGACTCCTCCTGGCAGCAGGTAAAGCTTGGGGAGACGCCTTCATACACAGGTAAAGCGTGGTACAGGTTCAGATTCAGCGGCCCCGTCTTGGCCGGCAACATGAGGGCTTTCCTGACCGTTCCGACTGCGGATGAGTTTGCCCGGGTTTGGCTGAATGGGGAGTATGTCGGCGAGCATGACCTGAATCGCTATGGCTACAGCTATTTCTCCATCGAGGTTTCAAAGTCCTACAAGCCCGGTGCCGACAACCTGCTGGTGCTGCAAATGGACAACCGGAAAGGAGCGTCTGGAATCACCAACCCCCTCAAGCTTTCCGAGGCCGGATACGCTCAGATCCAATAAGGCATGCGGGGTTCTGCTGGGGCGTGGCTTGCGCCTCGATGGCACCGTGGTTTCCAGGTGGAGAGCGATCTTGCCCGCCACCGTGTTCGAGCGCACTCCCTCTGCGGGCAGCGACTGGCAGCGGGCCACCCAGGCTTCGAGGCGGTCGGAAGACCAGGAGAGATCGAAACGTGCTGACTGCATCTGACGGGCTGTTACCAAAGTTAAGGAGGACAACTCAATGGAACAAGGCCATCCTGTGATGCTCGAAGCAACGACGCCGATGGGTCACCCATCCGGGCCGGGCGAGTTGCTCGCCGCGGGCGAGCCGCCGGCGCCGACCTTCATCCTGTGGCAACTCCCGGCGCAGACCCAGACCCAGATGATGTCCTACGTCATCCAGACGGCTCGAACTCGCATAGCTCTCGACGCCCGCGTGATGGTGCTGGACGGCGGAAACGCGGGCGACGCGGCGTACCTCAAGGGCTTCCTGGCGGCCCTGGGGGGTGAAGTGGAGGCCTGGTTCATTACCCATTCCCACTTGGACCACGTTGACGCCATCACGGAGATCCTCAGCCAGCCAGGGGACCTCGCAGTCCGGGCGATCTACGCCTCCCTGCCGGACCTGGAGTGGATCAGCCGCTATGGCGGCGAGGAGGAGATCGACGCGCCTACCCGGCTGGATGCGGCGCTCCGGGAAGGTGGCATTCCCGTTGTCGAACTCAGAGCAGGTGAGGATCTGTGCATCGGCGGAGTGCAGATCGAGGTGCTGAGGGTCTGGAACCCGGGGATCCAGGTGAACGCCCTGAACAACTCCAGCATTGTCCTTCGCATGTCCGACGGCAGGAAATCGGTGCTCTTTACGGGCGACCTCGGCGTGGAGGGAGGTCTCGAAATCCTGAGCAGCCCTCTGCGCGACAGGCTACGCGCCGACTACTGCCAGATGGCTCACCATGGACAGAACGGTGTGTCCCGGGAGTTCTACCAGGCAGTCACCCCAGTTCACTGCTTGTGGCCGACCCCGGGATGGCTATGGGACAACGATACCGGTGACGGCAAGGGCACGGGGCCGTTCCGGACCCTCGAGGTACGAGCATGGATGGAAGAACTCGGCGTTCGATCCCATTACGTGATGGCTGAAGGTCTGCACCGCATCGAATAGTGCCGCGACTACCTCCACACCGGACGACATCATGGCAGACCCGAAACAGCAGTCGGTTGTCGAATCGCTCGCGGAGCCGGAGGTTCCTGTAATCCGCTAAGGTATGCTCATGGAGTTGCTCGGAGAACGGCGGTCGTCGGAGGAGGCTCGCGAGGCGAAGGCGCTGATTGCGCTAAGTGCACCATTTCAGAAATGTGTTGCGAGTTGTCATTGCGACGAACGGAGTGAGGAAGCAATCCCCTCGTAGAAGTGCTCTATGCGCGGGGGATTGCGCCTGCCCAAGGGGCAGGACCACTC
>JACQGJ010000018.1 GCA_016199605.1 Armatimonadota bacterium
GTACACGACTCTGGATGCGAAGAGGGTTTCCCTGTTCTGGATCGAATGTGATGGCGAGAACCAACTCAAAGGCACCAATTGGCGGCTGAGGTTCCCCTGCACCCTGACGAGGCATCTGGACGGTGTGAAGTCAGGCGAGGAGACCTGGTTCACCGACAAGATGGTCTCCGGGTGGTGGGCGGGCCCGTTCGACTACCTGGCCCTCAAGCCCGGTACACATACACTCAGTTTCGTTTTCGAACCGACGCACGCGCCGAATGGGCCGCGATTGTCCGCCGTGTTTCTGTCGAGCGATCCTTCCTATCGCCCACCCGGCTTTGATCCGAGGGTGGATTTCCGGAAGTAAGGGAGCAATGAATGAAATGACTGTAAGTCGTGATTGTCGGGTGATGCGAAACATCGGCGTTCCGATGCGGGACGGGGTCGAGTTGGCTACCACTGTCTTCCTGCCCGCGTCAGGCGATAGCTTTCCCGTCATCCTTGTCCGAACAGCATACTGGAGGACCAATCACTGGTCGCAAGGAGTATCTTTTGCGCGCAATGGATATGCATTCGTTGTGCAGGATTGCCGCGGGCGATACGATTCGCCGGGGGAGCACTATCCCTTCGTAACGGAAGGGGAAGACGGCTACGACACGCTTGAGTGGATCGCCCAGCAGCCGTGGTGTAACGGGAAGGTCGGCATGTTCGGCGCGTCCTATCTGGCAGCCACGCAATACTATCTTGCGCTTGAAGGAAGTCCATATCTCAAGTCGCTCATCCCCATGTTCATGACCGGCGACCCGTGGCAACGCGCCTACTATTCCGGCGGCGCTTTCAGCCTCGCGCTCAATCTTATCTGGCTCTGCTTCGAGGTCTGCTCCCGAACCAGCGAGTCGGCTCTGATGAATCTGTTCGATATGGAGAAGCTGTTCCGAAAGTTGCCGCTGCTCACTCTCGATGAGGCGAGTGGCTACGACTATATTCCCTATTGGAGAGACTACGTCCGGCACTGGACCTATGACGACTACTGGAAGTCCCTCAGCATCAGGGACAACTATGCGGACTTCACAATGCCCATGCTCTTTATCGGCGGCTGGTACGACTACTACGCCGCCGAGACCTTTACCAACTTCCTGGGGGTGAGACAGCACTCGCCGCGGGAGGTTCGCCATCGGCATCGGCTTGTCATCGGCCCGTGGGGTCATGGGTGGACAGGTTCGTCAAAGATGGGGCACGTAGACTTCGGCCCGCAATCCCTCGTCAACGGCGACCAGGTCTTCCTCGACTGGTTTGACGAGACATTGCGGGACAAGGAACTTGATACAGAGGCGACGCCGATTCGGTATTTCGTCATGGGAGCCAATGAGTGGCGCAGCGCGACGGAGTGGCCCCTCCCCGGAACCCAATTCACAAACTACTACCTCCATAGCAGTGGCTCCGCGAACTCGTTGTATGGCAACGGCGTGCTGAGCGCCAAGCCTCCGGCCGACGAGCCAGCGGATGACTATACCTACAACCCTGAAAACCCGATGCCCACTCTCGGCGGGAATCACTCCGTGGGCCTTTTCTGGGAAAGCGTGCGCAGCGTGATCCAACCCGGTCCCTTCGACCAGCGGCCCATCGAACGACGAGATGATATGCTGGTCTACACAACCGCTCCACTCGAAGAGGGTATCGAGGTTACCGGGCCCATTGCGCTGAAACTGTATGCGGCATCGTCAGCGCCGGACACAGATTTCGTTGCCCGGCTTTGCGATGTTCATCCCGATGGTCGTTCTATCAACCTGACAGAGGGAGTCCTGCGGGCGCGCTTCCGCGAACGAGTGTGGGATCAACCCAGGCTCATTGAACCCGGCGAGGTTTATGAATATACCATCGACCTCCAGGTTACCAGCAACGTCTTCAAGCAAGGCCACCGTCTCCGCCTGGATGTGACCAGCAGTTGCTTCCCCCTGTGGGATCGGAACCCGAACACCGGCCACGAGCCGGGCCTTGATGCCGAGATGCAGGCTGCGCGGCAGACGGCGTATCACAATCAGGCCTACCCATCGCACCTCGTGCTGCCGGTTGTGACTCGAAGCTGAAGGTGTGCGAACAGGAGAAATGGACGAAGGGTTCTTCAGAAGGACTCCGGTGGCCTATCATATTCAGTGCGCTTGTCGCGGGGAGACGCCCCCGATATGAAATCGGTGGTATCTCGCGTTCACGTGGTCCCTATGCTGGAACTTCGGCGGTTGGTCAGACAGGTTGACACTCGGTCGTTCCCCCGAATATAATCCCGCAGGAATTGCGCTTCGATGTGGCTCACACACAAGCGATGAATCGAATCCCCACGCGAGCCACCGATCCTGTCTGAGAATCGCTTCCTAACGACCTGGAGGTTCGTTTGATGAAATCACTCAAACAGCTTTGCACACCTCGTGACAGTGTCTTCGACCCTCAACGTCGAGACACGGTTCTCGATCTCGCAGACTTGATCGGGGACCGGATCGAACCCGGCGACTTCTTTGGTGAGAACTACATCACCGAGGGGATGAAGACACTTCTCGAACATGCCTTTCGCCGAATGGAAGGCAAGAGCGCGCAAGGCGTGTTTAAGCTTAAGCAGGCAATGGGCGGTGGGAAAACGCACAACCTGCTGGCTCTCGGTCTCTTGGCCCAGCATCCCGAGTTCCGCAAGAAGGTCATGGGAGGCTTCTAAGCTCCGGATTCGAACCTCGGCCCCGTGAAGGTCATCGGTTTCTCCGGACGGGAGTCCGATGCGCCCCTGGGCGCTTGGGGCGCCCTCGCCAAACAACTCGGGAAGAGAGATCACTTCAAAGACTGCTATTCTCCGCTGCAAGCCCCTGGACAGAAAGCCTGGGAGAACCTCTTTGCTGGAGAAACGGTCCTCGTTCTGCTCGACGAGTTGCCGCCTTACTTCGAGAATGCGCGATCCAAAGCGATTGGCAACTCGGACCTCGCTCAGGTGACCGCGACAGCCCTGTCCAACCTGCTGGTTTCCATCGGTAAAGAGGCGTGTGCTCGCGTCTGTCTGGTCATCACCGATCTGACAACCGCCTACCTGAAAGGCAGTGCCCAGATAGCGCAATTGTTGTCCGATTTCGAGAAAGAGACCCACCGGGTTGCGATGAGCCTCGAGCCGGTGAGGCTGAACTAGGATGAACTCTATCAGATCCTTCGCAGGCGTATCTTCGAGCAGGTTCCAGCCGAAACCGAAATCAATGAAGTGGCTCAAGGTTACGCCAAGGCCGTTCGTGCCGCAAAGCAAATGGCCATCACCAGCGAATCGCCCGAGGAATTCGCACATCGTATTGCGTCGTCCTATCCTTTCCATCCGGGCATCCGAGACCTCTACGCCCGGTTTCGCGAAAACGCCGGCTTCCAGCAGACCCGCGGGCTGATCCGTCTCATGCGCATTGTCACATCTCGCCTCTGGAGCACCGGTCTCGCGGAGAAGAGCTATCTCATCGCCGCGCACGACTTGGACCTGAACGACCAGGAAACCCGGGCGGAAATCGGCCAAATCAACGGCACCCTCGACAACGCCATCGCCCACGACGTTACCTCCGATGGGTCGGCTGTTTCAGAAATCATGGACACCAATCTGGGAGCGTCCGATGCATCGGACGCCTGTAAACTCCTGCTCATGTCCTCACTGGCGAACGTGCCCAACGCCGTCCTCGGTTTGTCCATCCCGGAACTTGTCGCCTACCTGTGCGAGCCGGAACGGGATTTGTCGCGGCTCCAAGCGGACGTACTGGAAAAGCTATCCACTGCTGCCTGGTATTTGCACAGCACACGCGACGGGAAGCTCTATTTCAAGAACATCCAGAATCTGAATGCAAAACTCGAATCCCTGGTGAAGACGTATGTTCCGGAGCAAGCGGTCAAGGAACTCAGGGAACGACTGAAGCAGTTGTTCCAGCCCTCCAAAAGCTGGTGCTACCAGAAGGTTGATATCTTACCCGCCGCGGATGAAATTGTTCTTGAACAAGACAAGGTGACACTGGTCATCACCGAGCCCTACCCGGGGTCTGGCCTGCGCCCCGAACTGCAGCAGTTCTTCGAGCAAGCGACCTGGAAGAACCGAGCCGCGTTTCTTACCGGCACGAAAGATACCTACGACCCACTCATTGATGTCGGGAAACGGCTGAAAGCAATCCAGCATATTCTCGGCGAGTTGGAGGCGGACAAGACCCCCGACAACGACCCTCAGAGGGTGCAGGCAAATGATTTGTCGGACAAGATCCAACAGAATTTCCACTCCGCCGTCCGAGAGACCTTTACGACGCTCTGGTATCCCATTGAGTCAGGATTGACGAATTCCGACTTCCGAATGCAGTTCGAGGGGAACCGCTACAACGGCGAAGACCAGATTGTTGCTTTGCTCAAGGAGAAGATGAAGTTCACGGAAGAGATCTCTGACGACACCTTCCGGAAGAAATGTGAGCAACGGCTGTTCACGCAACAATCCATGCCGTGGAATGAGATCAAACGACGCGCCGCTACCACCACTCGTTGGCAATGGCATCATCCGGATGCTCTCGACCGACTGAAAGTCGAGTGCCTTCTCCGCGATGTGTGGCGAGAGGAGGGAGGCTTTGTCGACAAAGGTCCCTTCCCGCAACCGCAAACCAGCGTGATGGTTCAGCAGCAAAGCCGCGACGACGACACCGGTGAGGTGATACTGCGCCTCACTCCCATCCATGGGGACGCCATCTTCTGGGAGGTGGGCGCCGCGGCGACGAAGGCTTCGGCAAAGCTGGAAGGTCCCACGCTGCGCACGAAGGAACTGCGGCTTTCCTTCCTTGCCGTGGATTCAACGGGGGTTCATGAAACGGGTGAAGCAGTCGCGTGGCAGAATCGCGTCACCTTGAAGTATCGCCTCTACCAGAGCGGGCAGGATAAGATGCTCGAGCTTCGGGCAGCCCCACCTGCCGTCATTCACTACACAAGCGATGGCTCCGACCCGAAGGTGGCGGGGGCAACCTACGAAGGCCCCTTCGCCGTTCCGCAAGGTTCGCAGTTGGTGTTGGCTTTCGCTGAACGGGATGGAATCGAATCGGAAGTGGAACGGATTCCGGTCAGTTGGGATCGGCCCGAGGAGATCAAGGTTGACCCCAGGTTGCCGGCGCTCTGGCGGCGCAAACAGGAGACCAAGAGCACGAAGGACTCCTACGAGTTCCTGGAACGACTGAAACAGCGCCATGCCTCGGTGGTTGGTCTGACGATCACCCTCGGCGGCGAGGGCGGTGTGCGAGACTGGATCGAGCTGACAACCTGTGAAGAAAAGGAAGTTGCACCCGAACTGATTGAGCAAAGTCTGGAAGTGCTTCGCCTCATCCAGGCGGAGGGTCAGGTCAAACTCCAGACCAAAGCCCTGAACTTCGAAACAGGTCAGGATTTGCTGGACTGGGTCGAAGAAGTCCGGACCGAA
>JACQGJ010000452.1 GCA_016199605.1 Armatimonadota bacterium
CTCCTGGGATTCCTGGGACAGCCCTCGGCGACGGTGAGGGTGACCCGCAAGAAGCAGCCCCCGGCAGAACCACCGGCTGCCCCAGCCGTTCTTGTGGAACCATCCAAGCCAGCCGAGGCGGTCCAGCCAACGGTCGAGGAATGGGGCCTTGCCTCGGGGCCTTCTGACGAAGCTTCGACTTTCGAAGAGGAGGTTCAGTCGGAGGTCGAGACCGATCAGATAGAGGAAGGCCCCGATCAGGAAGCCTCGGAGTTGGCGGAACAAGCGCGGTCCCTGGTTCAAGAAATTGTTGTGAAGATGGACCTGGACACCCGAGCTACCGTCCTGTCCGAGGATTCTGATTCGATCTGTATCGACCTGCACGGAAGGGACCTCGCCATCTTGATCGGCAAACACGGCATGCACCTGAACGCCCTGCAGTATCTCGTCAATGTGATGCTGAACAAGAACGTCCGCATCCACAAGAAGATCTACCTCGACGGAGGCGGATACCGGGAACGGCGAGAACGCTCGCTCACGAACCTGGCCCTTGCCACTGCCGGAGAAGTGAAACGGAAGAATATCCGTATTCGCCTGGGGCAACTGCGAGCGGACGAGCGACGCATTGTCCATGCCGCCCTCCAGGACGACGGAGAAATCCAAACTTACAGCGAGGGCGAGGAACCCAATCGGAAGCTCATCATCGCCCCCGCCGGACAATCGCGATCCGAGCAAGGACCGGTTGAGGACGTGGATGGAGAATCCCACACTGCGGAGGGATGATCCTCGCTCGCCCTTGCGGGAAACGCGAGGAGGACCATCGCCCTCATGATCCCTCAGGACACGATCGTAGCCACTGCCACTCCCCCCGGGGAGAGCGCGATCGGGGTCGTGCGTCTCAGCGGTCCAGATTCCTTTTCCATCCTCAAGCGGATCTTTGTTTGCTCCAATGCAGGAGAGGATCTCGAGCCCCGACATGCCCACCATGGTTGGATTCGTCACCCGGAGACCCAACGCCGCATAGATGAGGTCCTCATCGTTCCCTTTCCCGCTCCCGACAGCTACACCGGTGAAGACGTCGTCGAGATCAGCGCTCACGGCAGCATGGCTGCCCTCAGGGCGATCACCGAGGTCGCCCTGAGGCAGGGCGCGAGGATGGCGGAGCCCGGGGAATTCACCCGTCGCGCCTTTCTGAACGGCAAGCTGTCCCTCGATGAAGCGGAGGCGGTAATCGATGTCATCAACTCACACTCCGAAGCCGGTCTGCGAGTCGCTTCGGAACACCTCTCCGGTTCCTTGTCCAGGAAGATCGAGGAGATGCGGCAGGCGCTGACGCTGCTCATGGCTCACGTCGAAGCAACGCTCGACTTCCCCGAGGACGAGATCGACGCGATGAGTTCCTCCGGTCTCTGTGGAAGTGTGGCTGCGCTGAGGCTGGAATTGGGTCAGTTGCTTTCTACTTACGAACACGGGAGAATCCTCCGCGAGGGACTCAGGGTCGCTCTCGTCGGGCCTCCCAACGCAGGCAAGTCCAGCCTGCTCAATGCGCTTCTCCGCTATGAGCGAGCTCTCGTCACCCCGATTCCCGGCACGACGCGTGACACCGTTGAGGAGCCCCTGATCCTCCGAGGCCTTCCCGTGCGGGCGATCGACACCGCCGGACTGCGACTCACCGAGGACCCCATCGAGCTTCTGGGAATGGACCGGTCCCGAAAGATGGTCGCGGAGGCGGACATCGTTGTGCTGGTCCTCGACCTCTCCGAGGCGCTGGAGGAATCGCTGCGGGAGTTGATCGAGCGGGAAACCTCAACGGCCCGAAGACTCGTCCTCTGTTACAACAAGGCCGATTTGCCGCGACAGTTGCTCTTCGCTCCCCGGGTCTCGTCCCCGGTCATCACCGTTACTACCTCCGCCATTACTGGGGAGGGGATTGCTGACCTTGAACAGGCAATCTGCGATGCCCTGTACGGAGGGGAACCTGCCGTGGGGGACGAGAACCTTCTGGTAACCCGGTTTCGTCACAAAGAACTACTCGACAAGGCCGCGGAGGCGATGACCCGCGCCGTCGAAGCGATGTCCCTCTCGATTCCCCTGGATTGCATCGCCATCGATCTGCGGGAAGCCTACGCGGCGTTGGGGCGCATCATGGGGCAGGACGCAACGGAAGACTTGCTGGACAAGATCTTCAGCGAGTTCTGCATCGGGAAGTAGGGACCGGGCCGGTATCCGATCTGTGCCGTGGGATCGTGTTGGGCGATCTTTACTCGCGAAGGCTGAAAAGGCTTTACAGTCTACACGGAATCCCTTAAGATAGTTGCGCAAACGGGAACCCTGTAGGACAAGCCGTTGTTACTACAACCGTTAGACAAAACATCACAGGAGGCAAATCGGATGAGTATTCAAAAGTTAATGGTTACGCTTGCAGCTACCGCGGTTCTGGCCGTTGGAGCGCTAACTCTCGCAGGGGGCGGAGCCACACCGCTGTCCAAGTTGTATGCCTGCGGAGCGGGCGGAGACGGCGCCGGTAGCGGCATGAAATCCCAAGGTGCGGGGATGAAGTCCCATTCCCTGAGTGCCAGCATGATCGCCCACATCACGGGTGACTCGCTGAGCGATAAAGAGCGGTCTGCGGTGGGTATTGCGATCAAGCATCATCAGGCTGTCGTCAAGAAAGCCAATGCTGAGCTCCTCGCCTCCATCGGCAAAACTGTCAATCTCGACGCCTCGCAGAAGAACAAGCTGCAGTGCGCGGTTGCCATGTCAACCGGTTCATGCGATGAGGCGTCCTGCACGTCCGGATGTGCGGGAGGCTCCGGTGGCGCTGGTTGCGGTGGCGGCTCGTGCGCGATGGCCAGCAGCAAATCCTCGACAAGCGGCGCGCAGGGCGGATGCCCCATGTCGGGACATTAGGCTTCAGACAAACGCGAGTTCCGGGGGGGAGCGTAAATCTTCTCCCCAGGGCAACTTGAAGAATAGATACGGGCGGTATCCGGCTTGGATGCCGCCCGTTTGTTCTGTTGGCCGTCGAGGGCGACTTCCTCTGTCTATCAACCGACAACCCGCCGCGTGTTACCCGCCACACCACTGTTC